>NZ_JBVJMN010000033.1:0-91477 GCF_055584185.1 Streptomyces sp. NPDC104202
CCGGGCCGGGGCACGGCCCGGCCCGGTGCCGCGCTGGTCAGGACGCTCCGGCCGAAGACCCCGGGGCCCTCGGCGGCCCGAGCCGCCGAGGGGCCCGGGCCGTCCGGTCCCCTAGAGGTAGGGCCGGGTGATCAGCTCGAAGGCGTGGCCGGCGGGGTCCTTGAAGTAGACGCCCCGGCCGCCGTGCTCGGTGTTGGTCTCGCCGGGCCGCTTCATCTGCGGGTCGGCCCAGTGCTCGACGCCGGCGTCGCACAGGCGCTGGTAGGCCCGCTCGAAGAGCTCGTCGTCGACCATGAACGCGTAGTGCTGCATCTGGATGTCCACCGGGGGTTCGGCGAACTGGATCAGGACGCCGTCCGGGAGCTGGACGTTGACGAACGGTCCCCACGAGGGTGCTTCGGGGAGTTCCAGGAGCTCACGGAAGAACCGAGCCGACGCGTGGCGGTCCTTGGCGGCGATGATGGTGTGGTTGAACGTGACGGTCATACAGGTGGCCTCGATGTGTTCGACGCGGAAAAGGACGCTCAGTGCTCGGGCACTGGGAGGTCCACGCGCGGAACCGAGGGGGTGCGCGGTGCGCACCCAGGGGCGGATCAGCCCTCCACCGGATAGCCCGTCCGTGAATGGCGAGTCGCCGGTCCGGTGTTCATACCGGAGACGCTACTTGATCGTCTCGGCATCGGGCAAGGACGGCGGGCGGAGGGCCCGCCGCCCCTGTCACCGTTCCCCGTACGTCACTTCAGCGAGTCGAGCACGCTCCGGGCCCGCGTCAGGAACTCGGCGGCCTCCGGCTCGTCACGGGCGTCGAGCTCCGCGGCGAACGCCGTCATGCGGGCGACGCCGTCCTCCACGCGGTCCAGGCGCCGCTCCGTCCAGGCCGCGTGGGCCAGGCACTGGAAACGCTCGCCGAGCGCTTCCGCGCCGAACCCCGCGTAGAGCGCGGCCGCCCGGTCCAGCAGGGTGACCATCTCCTCGAGGGCGGCCCGCGCACGGGCCGGACCCGTCCCGGCCTCCTCCGGACGCGCGCCCTCCTCGGCGCCGTCCTCGGCCTCTTCCTCCGCGTCCTCCTCGTCGTCCCCGTATTCGAGTGCGTCGAGGCCGTCCTGGAGGAGCCGGGCGAGCTGCTGGTACGTCTGCGCCCGCTCGTACCGGAAGGCGGGCTCGTCGGAGCCGCCCACGGCGGACGCCGCCTGCTCCATCCATGCTCGGGCGCGGGCGGCGTCACCCTCGTCGGAGTCCTCCCCCGCGGCGAGCCAGGCCAGCGAGCGCAGCAGCCGCGCCTCGGCCGGAGGGTTGCCGCCGGCCTTCCGCCACAGCTCCAGGGCGCGCTCGTAGGCGGCCTCGGCCTCGGCCGTGAGCCCCCCGGCGGCGAGGGACTCCCCCGCGGAGTGGGCGAGACCCGCCTCGTAGGCCGGCTCGTCCCAGCCCTTGGCGGTCTCCGCGGCCAGCAGGTACTGCTCGGCCGCGGCCCGGGGGTCGTGCAGGTCCCGCAGGATCCCACCGAGCAGTTCGCGGGCCTGCACCCCCTCCCCCTCGCCGTGCTCCAGGAGGTCGGGCAGCGCCGACTGGAGGACCTCTGCGGCCTCGGCGGTCCGCTCGTCCGCCGCGTACGCCCGGGCGAGGAGCATCCGCGCCCGGGCTCCGGCCGTGGCGCCGTGTCCCGCCTGGTCGAGCCAGTGCGTGGCGTCGAGTGCGTGCCGGGCGGCCTCCCTGGCGCCGTCGCCCCCGCCCCGCAGCAGGATGTCCGCGAGGGTGAGCCGTACGCCCGCCTGCTGGGAGGCGTCGGTGAGTTCGGCGGCGTGGTCGAGCGCGGTGCGGGCGGCCGCCTCGGCCTCGTCGCGCTCGCCGCGCGCCGCGAGGACGCTCGCGCGCAGGGCCAGCGGTTCGACCGCGTCCCAGGGCTGCCCGGCCGCGGTGAGGCGCCGGGCCGCCGCGTCCAGCAGGACCGCCGCCGTGTCGAGGTCGTTCTCCCCCAGGGCGAGCCTGGCCAGGGTCACCTCGCTGTCGGCGATCAGGTCGGCGATGCTGCCCGGGCCGCCGGTGTGGGCCGCGGGCTCGTCGCGGTGCCGTCCGACGATCCCCGAGAGTCCCTCGGCCAGGAGTGCGCCGGCCTGGGCCGCTGTCGCCTCGTCCCCCGCCGCCTCGCTCAGGTGCGCCTCGATGCGCAGGGTGGTGATCTCGGCCCCGAGGACGCGCCGGACGCGCTCGGGGGCGCTCTCCTCCAGCGCGTGCGCCGAGCGGGCGGCGGCGGCCAGCAGGGCGCGCACCTCCTCCGGGTCGGCGCCGGCCTGGACCGCGGACCCGGCGACGCCGAGTTCCGCGTGGGCGGCGCGGCCGGGCCGGCCGGCGGCCCGGTAGGACGCGGCCGCCTCCGCGTAGAGGGCACCGGCGGTCGCCGCGCCGGCCCGCGCGGCGGTCACGGCGCGGTGGGCGAGGAGGTCGGCGGTGAGCACGGAGTCGGAGAGCGCGGCCTCGGTCGCGTCGGCGCCGCCGCCCTCGACCCGTTCGGCGACCTCGGCCCAGAGCGCGTCGGCGGACGGGTGGGCCTCCTCTCGGGCCGCGCGGGCGCGGTCGAGGAGGGCGGCGAAGCCGGGCGCGGCGGTGCCCCCCGCCGTTCCGTGCGCGGGGGCGTCGGCGGAGGCGGTCGCGTCCGGCCCGGTGCGCGGGACGGGGACGGCCGCGGGCGGCAGTTCCGCGCTGCGGACGCCCAGGGGAAGGGCGGCGAGCAGGGGCTGTCGGGCGATCCGGTCGACCAGCCGCCGCGAGACCAGCCCGGTTCCGTTGCGGGCGTCGAAGCGGGCGGCTATCTCGGTGGCGGCGGCGTACAGCAGCGCGTACAGCTCCTTCACCGTGCGCTGCGTGCCCGCGTACGCGACGGCGGGGCGGTCGCCGTGGCCCAGGTCGGTGAGCCGGCGCAGGAGGACGAGGACGCCGCCGGAGAACTCCATCTGCGACTCGACGTCGGCGAGCGGGGCGAGGTGGGCGGCGTGCTCGGCGAGGATCTCCAGTCCGCGCGACTCGTTGCCGGTGAGGGCGCAGAACTCGATGTGCTCGCCGACCGAGCGGAGCAGGCTGTCCTTGCCGCGGACCATGCGGTAGCCGCGGAGGTGGTGGGAGCGGGCCTCGTCGGTGCGGCCGAGGCGGACCAGCGGGAGCAGGGCGTGGGCGAGCACCCGGTGGGGCTCCTCCATGCAGGACAGGCCGCCGGAGAGCACCGGGTCCCACACCTCGACGGCCCGGGCGTCCTCACCCTTGCGGGACCAGTACCAGCCCTGGGTGTTGATCTCGCAGGCGTGGCAGTCGCTCATCGCGTCCCGGTCGGCGGCCGACCAGCCGCTGATGGCGCGCTCCGTCCTCGCCGTGTCGCCGATCGCGTCGGCGAGGTGGAACTCGGCCTGCCGCACGGCGCGTTCGCTGTAGCCGGCGATCCGGTAGCGGCGCTCCATGTCGGTCAGCCAGCCGTCCACGGCGGCGAGCGGGATCTCGGGGGACTCGACGATCCGGCCGGCCACCCACTTGAAGCGCCAGTACAGCCGGTGGGCCTCGCCGGACGTGAAGGAGCCCGGGTCGCGGTCGTACTCCTGGAGCAGCCGGGCGAAGGGGACGACCATCTTGGTGCGCTCGGCGCTGTACTCGTACGCCTCGATCTGGCAGACGAGCGCGGCCTGGAAGAGCTTGCGGTCGCCGGTGGACTCGGCCGCGGCCGCGAGTGTCTCGGCGTGGACGTTGCGCGCGGCGCCGTAGGGCGCGCGGCCGTTCTCGGCGAGGCCGCGGCGGATGTCGTCGGGGGTCATGGCGGTCATGCGCGGTTCTCCTCGGCGTCCGTGGCGGAGGCGGGGTGGGTGGCCCACTCCAGGAGCCCGAGGAAGGCCCGGTTGAGCAGGGTGGAGTCGGCGGGCCGCAGGGGCCGCTGGGACATCAGCAGCGCCTGGCCGTACAGCGACTCGACGGCGGTGCCGGTGAGTTCGGCGTCGGGGAGCGCCCCGATGCGGCGGACCAGCGGGTTGTTGTGGTTCAGGACCAGCCGGGCCCGGGGCGCGGAGCCGCGCAGGGAGCCGAGGATGTCGCTCCACAGCGAGTCGGCGCTCGCCTGGGCGGTGGCCCGGTCCCGCTCCTGGCGGGCCTGGCGGTCGTCGAGGTACAGCGCGGGCACGCCGACCGGCTGGAAGGCGCGCAGCACCACGTCGCAGCCGTGCGGGTCGAGCCGGGTACGGGCGGTGGCGAGGAAGGAGGCGAGGGCCAGTTCGGCCGTGGTGGGCACGGGGTCGAGCCGGTCGGTGACGGCGCCGGCGTCGAGTTCGGTGACCGTCACGCCCGGCCGGACGGCGGGCAGCTGGGCGAGCAGCTCGGCGTCGTAGGTGTAGCCGGCGTTGACGACGCCGAGGCCGTGCGCGGCGGCGATCGGGGCGATCTGCCGGAACTCCTCGACCGTCCGGGTGAAGTGGATCTCCCGGTGGGCGGCGGCGAACTCCTCCAGGCCGACGTGGCCGTCGCTGGTCTCGAAGGGGAGCCACGGCAGCATGAGCGCGAAGAGCTCCGCGTCGTGGCGGGCGAGGGACTTCACGCCGAGGTGGTGGACGTCCAGGAAGGCCGCGAGGCGCTGGGGGTCGCCCGCGGCGAGTTCGGCGAGCCACTGGCGGATGCGGGCGCCGAGCGCGTCCCGGACGGCTGCGAGGGTCTCGTCGTCGTAGAGGTTCTCGCGCGAGGCGGTGGGCCGCAGGGTGTCCGTGTCGACGACCGCCCGCACGAAGAAGGCCCATTCGGGCAGCAGGTTGCTCGCGTGGTCGGTGAGGAGCATGCCCTTGAGGTACGCGCGGTGGCCGGCCCGGTGCGCGGGGCTGGTCGGCTCCGGGAGCACGTACGCCACGCCCCGCACTCCGGCGACGGGCAGGTCGAGGTCGATGCTGTCGAGCGGGGTGAAGCCGAAGACCTGGGCGCAGTGGCCGGCGAGCGCCACCCGCCGGGAGGCCGGGGTGGGGTGGCTGCGGTCCCAGACGGCGGGGCGGTCGGTGATCGGCCGTTCCACGTCGTCCGGCCCCGCGAAGGTGATGTCGTACGGGAGCAGGGAGCCGAAGTCGCGGGCGAGCTCCTCGACGCGCGCGGGTTCCAGCCATTCGCCGACGCCGGGGCGGGCCTCCAGATGGACGGTGGTGCCGGGTTCCCGGCGCGCGTCGTCGGGCAGGGTCCGGACGGTGTAGGAGCCGTCGTCGGAGGCGAGCCACTCGACGGGCGCGGCCCACGGGGTGCGGGCGGAGCGGGTGACCACCCTGATCCGGCGGGCGACGACGAAGCAGGCCAGCAGGCCGATGCCGAACTGGCCGAGGAACTCGCGCCGCGCGGACTCCAGGCCGTGCTCGCCGCCGCGCTTGGAGCTGCGGCCGATGGTGGCGAGGAGGCTGTGGACCTCGTGTTCCGTCAGGCCGATGCCGCTGTCCTCGATGGAGACGGAGCCGTCGGCGGCCCTGAGCCGGATGCGGATGGCGGCGACGGGGTCGAGCGCCTGACGTGCGGTGACGGCGTCCACGGCGTTCTGCAGGAGTTCGCGGACGTACACCCGGGGACTGGAGTAGAGATGGTGGGACAGCAGGTCGACGAGACCGCGCAGGTCGACCTGGAAACTGCCGGCGTCGGGCGCCTTCTCGTCGTCCGGGGTGGCGGATGTCATGGTGCATCACCTCGTGTGCGCAGGGTGGGACAAGCGACCTCGAGGACCCCCCCTCATAGATCGCGAACGAGACACAGCCTAGGGGTGACCACCGACATCGGGCCTGGTGATATTCGCCGGCCCGTCCTCAGGCGTTCCTCGTGGTCCGGGCGTCGCGCAGGGCCGTGTGGACGGACCACACGACGGAGACGAGGGGCACGGCGACGACGGCGCCGACGATGCCGGCCGCCACCGATCCGGCCACGACGGAGAGGGCCACGACCAGGGGGTGGAGCCGCACGGCCCAGCTCATCACGAGCGGGTGCAGCAGATGGCCCTCGATCTGGCCGATCACCACGATGAGGGCGACCACCAGGGCCGCCACGAGCGGCCCCTTCGAGGCGAGCGCCACCACGGCCGCGACGGCGAGCGCGAGGGGCGAGCCGATCAGTGGCACGAACGCGGCGACGAACTCCAGTAGGGCCAGGGGGACGGCGAGGGGGACGCCGAGGAGCCAGAGCGCGAGGCCGACGAGCACCGCGTTGGTGGCGGCCACGAGCACGATGCCGTGCGTGTAGCCGGTGAAGGTGCGCCAGGCGGCCCGCCCCGCGATGCCGACCCGGCCGCGCACCGACCTCGGCAACTGGTCCTGGAACCAGTCCCACTGCCGGTCGCCCGAGTGCACGAAGAACACGGCGCAGAACAGCGCCAGGGCGAGGGTCGTGAGCACGGCCACCACGTGGCCGGCCCCGCTCAGCGCCGTGCTGACCAGGGCGGAACGGTGGCTGGAGAGGAACTCGCCGACCCGGGCCTGGAGCTCGGTGAGCGCTCCGGGGTCCAGGTGGAAGGGCGGGCGCTCCAGCCAGTCCTCGATCCGGCCGACGCCCACGCGGAACTCCCTGACCAGGGTTGTGCGCTCGCCCGCCACGGCCTCGCCGACCAGGGCGAGTACCCCGAGGACCAGCGCGATGCCGCCGAGGAGGGTGAGGGCGACGGCCGGCCCGCGGGGGATGCCCCGGGCGACGAGGTCCGCGACGGGGCGGAGCAGTGCGGTGACGACGAGGCCGAGGAAGACCGCGACGCCGATCTCGTGGAACCGGCCCAGGACCGCGAACAGGCTGTAGACGAGCAGGCCGACGACGAGCACGCGCCACGCGTAGGCGGCGGCGGTGCGGAGGAAGGGGGTCACCGTCGGGGGTGTGCCTGGCTGCATGGCGTACGAGGTACCACCCGCCGTCCGGTGCCCCACGCCCTCCGGTCGACATTCGCCCGACCTGGGTGCCGCATTCGCCCGACCGGGGTCCCGGCGGGCGTCGCCGCGGGGACCCCGGTCGGCGGGGCGTCAGGCCGTGGTGCCGGGGATCTGCCGGGCCCTGGCGTTGCGGTCCCAGCCCGACCACAGGCCGGTGTCAGCGCAGTAGGCGCAGCCGGGGCCGAAGAACATCCCGCGGGCGTTCTCGTCGCCGAGCAGCCAGAACCGGAGCCAGGCGGTGGTCGGGGCGCGGAAGTTCCCGCCGTCGCCGATGGAGCTCAGGTGGCCGGCGCCGCGGACCTCGCCGTAGACGGAGGGGACGTGGTCGGAGTCCCGGTGGAAGGCCTTCACCAGGGCGGGCCACACGGTCAGGTCGTTCTGGCCGGCCAGGTAGAAGACGGGTGCGTCCATGAGGTCGGGGTCGGCCAGTGGTCCGGGCTGGATGGGGACGGCGGTGTCGACCCGGGGGTCGACGGCGGCGTTGAGGGCAGCGGCGCCGCCCTGCGAGTGCCCGGCGGAGGCGATGTGGTCGAGGTCGACCTTGCCGAAGAAGGGGCTGGCGCTGTCCGCGTCGCGGTGCTCCAGCACGTCGATGCCGGCGCGCATGCTGAGGGCGAAGTTGGAGGTGGGGGTGTTGGCGGCGGCGACGATGAAGCCCTGGCTCGCCCAGTGCCGGAGCAGGCCGCTGTAGAAGCCGGGGACGGCTCCGGTGCCGTTGCCCCAGATGACGACGGGGTGCCGCTCCCCGCGGCGCCCCATGTCGCGCGGGTAGTAGAAGGTGTGGACGACCTCGATGTCGACGTTCACCTCGTACGGGCCGGGCGCGCCCCAGTCGGTGCCGACGGACGGGATGGTGCCCGTCGTCCCCGCGGCGGCGCCGGCGCTGCCGGGCGCGGCGCAGACGGCTGTGACGACGGCGAGCAACAGGCCGCCCAGTGCGCGGCCCCATTTCCCTGACATAGGAACTCCTCTACGGATCCGTCACGTTGCGCGTCCTCGCAAGCGTGGCCAGCGCCATGATCCGGCTCCCCGTCGCGCGTGTCTGTCCGCAGGAGCCCAGACCTCCGGGAGGCGGCTTGGGCGTCTGCCCAAGGCGCCGTCGGGCCCGAGGCCGCCCGCGCGCCCGTGGCCGGATACCGGTCCGGAACGGTGACCTCCACAACCCGTCGCCCGTGTCAGGAACCGATCCGCCGCGTTGGCACTCATGATCCATACCGAACGAAACGATTCGAAGAAGCAGAGGAATCACCGTGCCCCTGTCGTCACACCGACGTCTGGCCGTCAGCACCACCCTCGTCGCCGCGCTCGCCGCCGGCCTCGCCCCGGCGGGCAACGCCTTCGCCGCGTCGCCCGCTCCGGCGGCCCCCGTCCGGACCGCGACCCCCGCCGTTCCCGCCCCGGACATGGAGGGCGTCGTCGCCGCGCTGAACTCGGCGATGGACAACGGCGCGCCGGGCGCGATGGCCCGCTTCGTCGGCCCGGGCGGCGCCCAGGGCCGGACCGTCGGCGTCCAGGACCGCGTCTCGGGCGCGCCGATGGACATCGACGCGCGCTTCCGGATCGGCAGTGTCAGCAAGACCTTCTCCACGGTCGTCCTCCTCCAGCTCGTCCAGGAGGGGAAGGTGGAGCTCGACGTCCCGGTCAACCGGTACCTGCCGGGCCTGCTCCCCGACGACCGCATCACGGTCCGTCACCTGCTCACCCACCGCAGCGGTCTCGCGGACTACACCAACGCGATGTTCAACGACACCGTGCCGGGCTTCGAGGCGGTCCGGAACCGGGTGTTCAGCTACCAGGAGCTCGTCGACCTGTCGCTGAGCGAGCCCCGCACCACCGAGCCGGGCGTGTCGTACAAGTACTCGAACGCCAACTTCGTGGTGGTCGGGATGATCATCGAGAAGATCACCGGGCGTCCGGTCGCCGACGCGTACAAGCAGCGCATCTTCAAGCCGCTGAAGCTGCGGAACACCTCGTACGTCCACCCCGACACCCGCATCAAGGGGCTGCACGTCCGCGGCTACCTGCACCCCGACGCGGCCGGCGACCCGCTCGTGGACTCCACCGAGCAGACGGTGTCCTGGGCGCAGTCCGCCGGTGCGGTCATCTCCAACCCGGCCGACCTGAACACCTTCACCAGCGCGCTGATGCGCGGCCGGCTGCTCTCCCCGGCCATGATGGAGGCGATGACGACGGTCACCCCGACGGACGCCACCAACACCCGGTTCTACGGTCTCGGGCTGCGCCGCTACGACCTGTCGTGCGGCACCCAGGTGTTCGGTCACACCGGTACCGTCCAGGGCTTCTACACGTACACCTTCTCGACGCGTGACGGCCGCCGCAGCCTGTCGGCCATGGCCAACACCTCGAACCACGGGGCCGCCAACACCGCGCTGGGCGGCACGCTGGAGGCCGCGTTCTGCGGCAAGAAGCCCGTCCCGGCCGCCCACGCGCGCTCCGCCGCCCCGGCCGCGGCCGACCTCACGTCGCGGCCGGCCGAGCGGGACCTGCCCGAGCGTCACTGACGCGGCGCCACGCCGTCGACACCCGGTACGGGGCCCCTGGTCAGGCCTCGTACTCGGTGAGGTCGATGGCGTGGACGTGCAGGGCCACGTCGAGGACCGGGTCGGTCGTCTCGCGCTCCAGGGTCATCCCCAGCTTGCCCGCGACGTTCGCGGACGCGCTGTCGCCGAGCCGTGTGACGGCGACGACCCGGCCCAGCCCGCGGTCCTGGAGCGCGAACTCCAGGACCGCGTGGGCGGCCTCCGAGGCGTACCCCTGTCCCCAGAACTGCCGGCCGAGGCGCCAGCAGATCGCCACCTCCGCGCCGAGCTCCGGCGGAGAGTCCGGCACGAACAGCCCGGCGAGCCCGATCAGCTCCCCGGAGCCGAGCAGCTCCACGGCGAAGACGCCGAAACCCTCCTCGTCCCACTCCTCCTCGTACCGCTCGATCTCCTCGGCGGTCTCGTCGAGGTCCCGGACGGAGCCGTCACCGACCCACCGCATCACCTCGCGGTCGGCGTTGATCTCGGACAGCGGGACGAGGTCGTCGTCGCTCCAGCTCCGGAGGACGAGACGAGGGGTACGAATGTCGGTCATGCCCCCATCCTGGCGCACTCCCGACCGCGCCCGCGCCACGGCCCCTCCACCCCGGCCGGCGCGGGTCGGCGGCGGGCCGGGACCGCGGCGGACCGGTGCGGCAGCACGTCAGGCGCCCGCCGGCGCGCCCGTGAGGTCGGCGGGGTCGGTGTTGGCCCCGCAGAGGACGACGCAGACCGTCTCGCCGGGGGCGGGACGGTAGGGGGCCGGCCCGCCGGGTGCGGTGACGGCGGCGAGTGCGGTGGCGGCGGCGTGTTCGACGGCGAGGCGGCGGTCGTCCCAGAGGGCACGGCGGGAGCGGGTGATCGCGTCGTCGCCGACGAGGACCGGGCGGACGTCTCCCTCCCGGGCCGCGCGCAGGGCGGTGGCGGAGGCGCGGCGGGCGCCGAGGGAGTCGGCCGCGACGGAGTCGACCGGGACGTCGACGGGGTGACCGGCGCGCAGGGCGGCGTCCAGCGCCCGGCAGTTCTCGGGTTCGACCGCGACGGTCCGGACGCCGTGGTGCCGGGCGGCCGTGGCGACCCCGGCGAAGAGTCCGCCGCCGCCGACCGCGACGACGACGGTGTCCAGGTCGGGGACGGAACGGAGGATCTCGTCGAGCAGGGTGCCGGCCCCGGCGGCGATCAGCGGGTGGTCATAGGCGTGGGAGGCGAGCGCACCGCTCTCCGCGGCGAACGTCTCGCAGGCGGCGAGGGCGTCGGCGTACTCGGAGCCGGCCAGGCGCACGTCGGCCCCGTAGGAGCGGAGCCTGTCGGCCTTCACCTTCGGGGCGGTGGCGGGGAGGAACACGGTGGCGGGCACGCCCTCCGCGGCCGCGGCCCAGGCGCAGGCCAGACCGGCGTTGCCGCCCGAGGCGATCGTGACGCCGGCGGCGGGCAGGGTGCCCCGCTCGCGGTGGGCGAGGAGGAAGTTGCGTGCGCCGCGCGCCTTGAAGGAGCCCGTGTGCTGGAGGTGTTCCAGGGCGAGGTGGAGCTCGTAGGGCTCGGTGCCGGAGGCGGGGGCGACCGTGACGGGGCGGACGTGGCCGCGGATCCGGGCCGCGGCGGTGGTGACGTCGTCGTACGTGAGGGGGTGCACCTGGTGCTCCTGGGGGCCGGGGCGGGACGTTCGTGCCGAAGATCCTCTCAGGGCGTCTCGGGAGCGGCACGGCCGGCGGCCGGGGGCGCGGTGCCGTCCGCGGTGAGGAAGGCGGCGAGCGCGGCGACGAACCCTTCGGGGTTGTCCAGCATCAGGTTGTGCCCGGCGCGCGCGATCTCGGTCACCGGGACGCCGAGGGCCGCCATCTTCTCCGCGTCCGCGTCCGGCAGGCTCAGCTCGCCGACGAGGAAGAGCCGGGGCGCGGCCAGGCCGGGGAGCAGGTCACCGGGCGCGGGCACGCATCCCTCGACGAGGGCGACGGCGCTGCGGTGGACGGCCAGCGGGTCGGCGAGCCGCAGGCGGGCCGCGTAGTCGGCGCGGCCGGCGACGGCCAGCATCCGGCCGAACCCCCTCGCCACGAAGGCGGCCTCGTCCTGGGCGGCGACCGGGGAGCTGAAGGCGCCCCCGCCCGCGAAGAGGTTGGGCTCGGCCACCACCAGGCGCGCCACCAGGTCGGGGCGGGCGGCCGCGAGGAGGATCGCGACGGCGCCGCCCATGGAGTGCCCGACGAGGTCCACGCCCGCCACGCCCACGTGGTCGAGCACGGCCGCCACGGCGGCGGCCTGGGACTCCATCCGGTAGTCGAAGGCCACCGGCCGGTCGCTGAGGCCGTGGCCCAGGAGGTCGACGAGGAGCGCCCGCCCTCCGCCGAGCGCCGGGTGCGCGGCGATGTGGGCGAAGTCCGAGGCGGCCGTGCAGCCCAGGCCGTGGACGAAGACCCGGACCGGACCGTCCCCGGGCAGGTCGATCCACCGGATGTACGCCTTCTCGTCCGCGAGGAACAACTCCCGCATGCCGCCCACTCCCCTGTCGTCGACCCGATCCCGCCTGCGCACCCACCCTACGAGCGGTGACCGACATCCGGGCCGGAGGGGCGTGCCGCGCGGGACCGGGAGCGGGGCGGGACCCGTCGCGTCGGATAGCGTCGGCAGGACGAGCGCCGGCGGTGCCGGCATCCCTCCGAAAGGACAGTCATGCCACTCGAAGGCGAGTACGAGCCCAGCCCCTCGACGTGGGTGCGGAACCAGGTCGAGCTGTACGAGTCCTCCGGCGGGACCAAGGGGACGACCATGCGGGGCATGCCGGTCGTCCTGGTGACGAACGTCGGCGCGAAGAGCGGCAAGCTCCGCAAGACCCCGCTCATGCGGGTCGAGCACGAGGGGGCGTACGCCCTGGTCGCGTCGAACGGCGGCGCGGTGAAGCACCCGGTCTGGTACCACAACCTGGTCGCCTCGCCCCTCGTCGAACTGCGGGACGGGACCGAGGTGTGGGACATGAAGGCCCGGCTGGTCACCGGCGACGAGCGGCGGGCGTGGTGGGCGCGGGCCGTCGACGCGTTCCCCGACTACGCCGACTACCAGCGCAAGACCGAGCGGGAGATCCCCCTCTTCGTCGTCGAGCGGATCCACTAGCGGCACGACCCGCCCTCGTCCGGAAGGCGGCGCCGCGCGCCCGAGGCGCGGGCGGGGTCTCCGGACGGGGCCCGGTCCCCCTCGGGGACCGGGCGCGGGACGGCCGCCGGGGTGGGCGCGGCGGCGGCCCGGCCCTGCGTGACCCGGGTCAGACCGACGCCCGCCAGGACGACGGCCATGCCCGTGACGACCCGTGCCGTCAGGGGCTCGTCGAGGACGAGCGCGCCCAGGCCGACGGAGACCACCGGCAGGAGGTAGCCGACGGTGGCGGCGCTGGTCGGCCCCTCCTCCGCGATCATGCGGTAGTTGAGGTGGAAGGTGAGGCCCGTCGCCAGGATCCCGAGCGCGGTGACGGCGAGGACCCCGGTCCAGGTCACCGCCGGCGCGCCGCCGACCGTGAGGGCGGGGACGCCGAGGCCGGTGGCCGTGAGGAGCTGCGCGGCGGAGAGGGCGAGCGGGGCGGTGCCCCGGCCGGTGAGGTGGCGCGCCATGTAGGCGAAGGCCAGCGCGTACGAGGCGGCGGCGCCCAGCAGGGCGAGCGCGCCCGGACCGGTCAGCCCCGATCCGGCGCTCCAGGGGGCGAAGATCAGCAGGACGCCGGCGAAGCCGAGCGCGAGCCCGGCGAGGCGGGTGGCCCGCAGCGGGCGTTCGGTGCCCAGGCCGAGGCCGATGAGCAGGGACCAGAGGGGTGTGGTGGCGTTCAGGACGCCCGCGACGCCGCTGTCCACGGTCTGCTCGCCGATCGAGAAGAGCAGGAACGGCAGGGCGTTGCAGAGGAGGGCGGCGACGGCCAGCCGTCCCCAGGTGCCCCGGTCGCGGGGGAGCCTCTGCCCGGCTCCGTGGGCGAGTCCGAGGAGGACGGCCGTGCCGAGGAGGCACCGCGCAAAGGTGATCCACCCCGGGGTGAGGCCCTCGTCGAGGCAGATCTTGATCCAGAGGAAGCCCGAACCCCAGAGCAGCGCCAGTACGCCCATGCGCGTCGCGGATGTCATGGCTCCACGGTCCCCGGCGGCATTCGACAGGACAAGCGAAGGTTCGTACACCCGGCGTTAAGCTCTGCTACATGATGGATGTGAGACGCATGCAGGTGCTCCGGGCCGTCGTCACCAGCGGCTCCGTCACCGCGGCCGCCGGCCACCTCGGTTACACGCCGTCGGCCGTGAGCCAGCAGATCGCGGCGCTGGAGAAGGAGGCGGGCATCGCGCTGCTGGAACGGTTCGGCCGCGGGGTGCGGCCGACCGCCGCCGGGCGGCTGCTCACCGAGCACGCGGCCCTCATCGGGCGTCAGGTCGCCGAGGCGGAGACGGCGCTCGCCGATCTGCGGGCGGGCCGCACCGGACGGATCGCGGTCCGCTACTTCGCCACCGCGGGCGCCGACCTCGTCGCACCGGCCCTGGCGCGTTTCCGCGTCCGGTACCCCGACGTCCGCGTCGACCTGCGGATCGCCGACGGCACACCCGACGAGGAGGCGGACCTGACCCTCGTCGTCCGCGCCCGGGGCGGCGACGGGGACGGCTTCCGGCTCGTCCACCTGGTCGACGACCCCTACCGCGCGGTGCTGCCCAGGGGCCATCCGCTCGCCGGCCGCCGTTCCGCCGTCGACCTGGCCGCGCTGGCGGCGGAGCCGTGGGTGGGCAGCGAGCGGCCGGGGCCCTGTCTGGACGCCGTCCTGGAGGCGTGCGCGGCGGCCGGCTTCGCCCCGGACATCGCCGTGCAGTGCGAGGAGTACTCCGCCGCCCAGGGGTTCGTGGCGGCCGGCCTGGGCATCACGCTGATCCCGCTCCTCGGCCTGGGCAGCCGTCACCCGCACGTGGTGGTCCGCAGGCTCCGCGGTCCGGAGCCGGTGCGCTCCCTCCACGCGGCGGTACGGGAGTCCTCGCTGGCGCTTCCCGCCGTACGCGGGCTGCTCGCGGCGTTCCAGGAGGTGGCGGGGGCGTCCTGACCATGAACGGGGACCTGCCGTGACGGAGGCGGCGGCCCGGGCCGGCCCCGCCCCCGTCGGCTCAGGCGGGGGCCAGGACCGTGAGGAGGTGTGCGACCGCCTCGGCGACCGCGGCCCGGGCCGGGGCGAGGTAGTGGCGGGGGTCGACCGCCGTGGGGTGGTCGGCGAGGTGGGTACGGACGGCCCGGGTGAACGCCTTGTTGAGGTGGGTGGAGACGTTCACCTTGGTCATGCCGGCGGCGATCGCCGCGGCGAGGCCGGGGTCGGGGACGCCCGAGGAGCCGTGCAGGACCAGCGGGGTGTCCACCGCGGCCCGCAGACGGGCGATCAGGTCGAGGTCGAGGACGGCGTCCCTGGTCACCATCTGGTGGGAGCTGCCGACCGCGACGGCGAGCGCGTCGACGCCGGTGGCCGCGACGAAGGCACGGGCCTCGTCCGGGTCCGTCCGCACGCCGGGGGTGTGGGCGCCGCCCTTGCCGCCGACCTCGCCGAGCTCGCCCTCGACCCAGACGCCGTGCCGGTGGCAGTGCTCCACGACCTCGCGGGTCGCGGCGACGTTCTCGGCGTAGGGCAGCTTCGAGGCGTCGAACATGACGGAGCCCAGGCCGAGTCCGACAGCCTCCCGGACGAGGTCGGGGTTCTCGGCGTGGTCGAGGTGGACGGCGACCGGGATCTTGGCGGAGCGGGCGATCGCCAGGGAGGCGAGCGCGACCGGTTCCAGGGCCCCGTGGTAGCGGACGGTGTTCTCGCTGATCTGCAGCACCACGGGACGGTCGGCGTCGGCGGCGCCGGCGACGATGGCCTGGGCGTGTTCGAGCTGGAGGACGTTGAACGCCCCCACGCCCGTGCCCGCCGCACGGGCACGGCGGACGATCTCGTCGGTGGGCGTCAGCGGCATGGTCCTTCTCCCGGGTCTGCGGAGGGGCGCGGGCTGCGGTCAGGCATGGACGTCGGCGAGGACCACGGAACGAGTCAGGTTCCGGGGGGTGTCCGGGTCGAGGCCGCGCGCCTCGGCGACGGCCACGGCGAGGCGCTGGGCGCGGATCAGGTCGGCGAGCGGGTCGAGGTCGCTCTCGGAGAGGGTGCCGCCGACCTTGCGCACGTCGTCCGCGAGCCCGGCCGGCAGCGCGCCGAAGCCCCAGGCCACCCGGCCGGGTCCGGTGATGCTGATGGGTCCGTGGCGGTACTCCATGGCCGGGTACGCCTCCGTCCACGCGCCGGCCGCCTCCCGCATCTTGAGGCCGGCCTCCAGGGCGAGACCATAGGTCCAGCCGCTGCCGAGGAAGGTGAACTGCTCGGCCGTGAGGACCTCTTCGGCGAGCGTGGACGCGAGGGCCCGTTCGGCGTCGCGCGCGGCCCCGGCGACGGTGCCGACCCCCTCGGGCAGCGCGTCCTCCGCCTCCAGGTGCGCGCGGAGGAGGGCGAGGGCCGTGGTGGCGAAGCGCGTCTGGACGACGGACTCCTCGTCGGCGAAGTCCAGGACGGCGACCGCGTCGGCGAGGTCCATCACCGGGGTCGCGGGGTCGGCGGTGACGGCGCCCGTGGGGACGGTGCCGCGCAGCCGGGAGAGGACGGCGAGGACCTCGCTCGTCGTGCCGGAGCGGGTGAGGGCGACGACCCGGTCGTAGCGCCGGCCGTAGGGGAACTCCGAGGCCGCGAAGGCGTCGGTCTCGCCGTGGCCGCCGGACTCGCGCAGCTCCGCGTAGGCCAGGGCCATGAACCAGGACGTCCCGCAGCCGATCACCGCGACCCGCTCGCCTCGCCGGGGCAGCGCGGCGGCGTGCTGGGGCAGGGTGCGGGCCGCCTGGCGCCAGGTCGCCGGCTGGGAGGCGATCTCCAGGGAGGTGCGGGTGGTGACCATGCGGAGCTCCTTGCAAGAAGGGGTGCGCGATGATGAGTGAATCTGTTTGAAGTCAAGCTCATTCAAGCAGAAGCATGCAGCGCGTTTCCAGGTCCCACGCCCGCCGGCCGGCCGCTCGACAGGAGGTCCCCCCGGACCGCCGGAGGCGTGGTCTGGACCGGCTCGACGCACCGGCGACGACCGCGCGCCTCACGTCGACGACGGGCCCCCAGCTCACCGGCGCGAGCACGCGAGTCGATGCATCGGACATCATTGGTTCTGAGGTAGACCAATTCAGACCCCGATCTTCCTGGCCTCTGGCTGTTAACCCAGTAATTACGGCGCAGCCGTATACCTTTAAGCTCCCCTCCCCCATCATGTGTCCGACGTGCCGCTGGGGCACACCGTGACACGAGAGGCGGGGCATGCTTCCCATCAGCCGCAGGGGATTCGTCGGGATCGGCGCGGGGCTCATGGCGGGTGCGGCGCTGCCGCCGGCGCGGGCGTCCGCGGCCGCGACGGCGGCCACCGGCACCCTCACCGACGTCCGGCACGTGGTGATCCTCATGCAGGAGAACCGCAGCTTCGACCACTACTTCGGCACCCTCCGCGGCGTCCGCGGATTCGGCGACCGCGCCGCGGGCAACCTGCCCGGCGGATGGGGCATGTTCAACCAGCCGAACTGGGGCGGCCGTCACTACCCCTGGAAGCTGAGCGACACCCCGCCGGCCGGCGGGGTGGACGGCGAGACCCTCGCGCAGTGCAACGGCGACCTCCCGCACAGCTGGACCTCGCAGCACGCCGCCTGGAACAAGGGGCGCCTCGACAACTGGGTGACGGGCGTGGGCAACACCCGCTCCCTGGGCCACCTGGACCGCGGCGACATCCCCTTCCACCACGCGCTCGCCGACCACTACACGATCTGCGACGCGTACTTCTGCTCCGCCCTCAGCGCCACCGGCCCCAACCGCACGTTCCTGTGGAGCGGGAAGATCGACGGCTCCAGCAAGGACGGCGGCGACGAGTCGGGCCTCACCTGGGAGACGTACGCCGAGGCGCTCCAGCGGGCCGGGGTGAGCTGGAAGGTCTACCAGAACGCCCAGGACAACTACGGCGACAACGGTCTCGCGTACTTCAGGAAGTTCACCGACGCGCGCCCCGGCGACCCGCTGTACGACCGCGGCATGGGCTCGGTCCCCAGGGTCACCGGCTCGACCCCCGACGACATCGCCGCGGCGATCCGCTCCGACGTCCTCGCGGGCACGTTGCCGCAGGTCTCGTGGGTCGTCGCCAGCGAGGCGTTCTCGGAGCACCCCTACGCCCCGCCCGGCGACGGCGCGCACTTCGTCGACCTGGTCTACCGGGCCCTCGCGGCCGACGCCGAGGTCTTCGACTCGACCGTGCTCTTCCTGAACTACGACGAGAACGACGGCTTCTTCGACCACGTGCCGCCGCCGGTCGCCCCGCCGGGGACGCCCGGCGAGTACCTCGACGGCGTGCCGATCGGCCTGGGCTTCCGCGTCCCCATGATCGTCATGTCCCCGTGGACCCGAGGCGGCTGGGTGAGCTCCGAGGTCTTCGACCACACCTCCGTGCTGCGCTTCATGGAGACCTGGACGGCCGCGCTGGGCACGCCCGCCACCTGCCCCAACATCAGCGCCTGGCGCAGGAAGGTGACGGGGGACCTGACCGGGGTGTTCGACTTCGCGAACCCGGTCTACGGCGTGCCGGCGGGGCTCCCCTCCACGGCCAAGGTGATCGGGCAGGCGACCTGCGGCCCGATGCCGAACCCGGCACCCCAGAACAACGCCCTTCCCGCGCAGGAGTCCGGCACCCGACCGGCCCGTGCCGTGCCGTACCAGGTCAACGGCAACCTGGACCGGTTCGAGTTCGGCGCCGCGGGCAAGATCCTCGCCTGGTTCTCGATGACGAACCAGGGGGCGCAGGCACGGCGGCCGGCGCACTTCTCGATCCACCCGCACCAGTACCGCGACACGGCCGCCTGGCAGTACACGGTCGACCCGGGCGGCACGGCCTCCGACTACTTCAACATCGGGCTGGGGTCGGGGTCCGGGAAGTACGACCTCTCGATGATGGGCCCCAACCGCTTCCTGCGGCGCTTCATCGGCGACGCCTCCAAGGCCGGCAAGGACGTGGAGGTCTCGGCCCGGTTCGCGACCGAGCCGGGCACGGGGAAGACGGCCCTGTGGTTCCGCATGACCAACGCCTCGGGCGGCCCGGTCACCTTCACCATCCGTTCGAACGCCTACCGCACCGACGGGCCGTGGACGTACACGGTCCCGGCGGCTTCCAGCCGGGAGGACTTCTTCAACGCGGTGGCGTACAACGGCGGCTGGTACGACTTCACGATCGTCGCCGACATCGACGGAACCTGGTCGCGCCGGTACACCGGCCACATCGAGACCGGGGCCCCGAGCGTCACCGGCTGACCCGCCCCGCCGGCGTGCCGGGGCGGGGCGACGCGCGGGCGCGGGGTGGCGCGCCCGCGAGACCCGGCCCGGCACGCCGGAGGCGCGTCAGCGGCCGGCCCGTGCGGCCCGGCCGATGGCGGCGTCGAGCAGGTCCACGGCCTCGCCGGCCGTGCGGCCGGGAGCGCGGTTCCACGGCCCGATCAGGTCGTGCCACCCGCGCGAGCGGAGCTCGGTCATGACCCAGGCCGCCGCCTCGTTCATCGTGTCGGCGCTGCCGTGCCCGAGCCGGTGCGCGGCGAGCAGGGCGCCGCACACACAGCGGGCCCCCCGTCGGTCGCGCAGCCGGTACGGGGCGTTCTGCCAGCCCCACTCGGTGAGCACCAGGCGCGCATAGCCCAGATGGACCGAGGGGCGCAGGTCGGGCCTGCCGATCCGGCGCCAGACATGGAGCCGGTCGGGCAGGGCGGCTCCGACGCGGCCGGGCAGCCGGCGTTCGGCGGGGAGCGGCGGGGATACCTCGGCGAGCGCGTCGGCGACCAGTCGCTCCACCGGCACCGTCAGGAGGTCCCGCCACCCCTCCGCGGAGAGGGGCGGGGCGAGGGGCTCGTCGATGACCGGTCCGGCGACGAGCCGCTGCCAGCCGGCGTCGGCACAGAGAGCGGCGGCCTCGCGGTCGACGGTGTCGGGACTGAGCAGGGGGGCGGAGGTGGCAGGGGGCATCCAACGGCTCCTCGGTCGGGGTGGCTCCATCTTTCAGGATAAATGTCGGTTTTGCGACTTTTGCCCTTGAGTGCCCACCCGCCGTTCGGGGCTTTTCCACTCACTCCCCCATTAACAGAATTACCGTGCATATTCGGACATTGAGACCCTGGTGACGCGACTCACTCCCCGGCCGGGATCCCGGCCGCCGAAATCCGCGGGAGCCATGGGGCATACGGAAGTTCACCGCGCCGGAGAGCCGGTCGATCTTGAATTCTGCGAATTCGGTGATCCTTTTCCCGCAGGCGGCGTCCCGGTCCTCTTGTTATCCGTCGCATTACTGGCCTACGGTCACCTCCATTCGAGCGGATCGCCGAATCCTGCCACTGCTCGAAATACCTCCCTTTTCACCCGACGGCAGGAGCGGGGGACCCACGAATACGCCGGCCCGGATTCCGGGACGGCTCGGGGTGCAGCCGCGTGCGCGCGGCCGGACATCTCCCGTCCGAACCCGACAGCTCACCCCGCAGGCGCCGGAGAGGAATCCCGTCATGCCTGCTCACGGTAAGCACCGCCGCACCCGCCGCCGTCCCGTCTCCCAGGGCATCGCCCTGGTCGGCACGGGTGGCGTCGCCCTCGCCCTCCCGCTGATCGCACCGGCCGTCGCCGGTGCGGCGCCCGTCTCCGGGACCCCGGAATTCGCCGCCCAGGCCGTTTCCGCTCCCGCGAACACGGCAGCCGCGCCGATCACGGCCAAGGCACCGGCCGCGCCCGCCGCGGCCCGCACCTACACGGTCGTCAGCGGTGACTCGCTTTCCCTGATCGCCCAGAAGAAGGGAATTCAGGGCGGCTGGAAGGGCCTTTACAAGGCCAACCGCGCCACCGTGGGTGACAATCCGTCACTTATTCACCCCGGCCTCGAACTGACGCTTCGTCGGGATTCGGTCCAGACCGCCGCTCCGAAGGCGAAGAAGGCCGCCACGGCCGAGCGCGCGAGCCGCTCCGAGCGCCGCGCGCCCGCCCCTGCCGCCGCCACCGGCGCGTCCGCCGCCGCCCCGGCCGCCGCCGCTCCGGTCAAGGCCGCGCCCGTCGCCGCCACCAACTACGCCGACAACCTGGACGGCTGGATCCGCGAGTCGCTGGCCATCATGGGCCAGCAGGGCATCCCCGGCTCGTACGACGGCATCCTCCGCAACGTCATGCGCGAGTCCTCCGGCAACCCCAAGGCCATCAACCTGTGGGACTCCAACGCCGTGGCCGGCACACCGTCCAAGGGCCTGCTCCAGGTCATCGAGCCGACCTTCCTCGCCTACCACGTGCCGGGGACGTCCATGGACCTCTTCGACCCGGTCGCCAACATCACCGCCGCCTGCAACTACGCGGCCGACCGCTACGGCTCCATCGACAACGTCAACGGCGCCTACTGACCGGCGAAGTGCCCGGTGAACCAGGAGGCGGCGAGTTCCGCCACCTCCTCCAGGGCGCCGCTCTCCTCGAAGAGGTGCGTGGCGCCCTCCACCACGGCCAGCCGGTTCTCGCACCGCAGCCGTGACAGGGCCGTGCGGTTGAGCTCCAGCACCGACGTGTCCGCGCCGCCCACCACCAGGAGGGTCGGCGCCCGTACCGAGGCGAGCCGGTCGCCCGCGAGGTCGGGGCGGCCGCCGCGCGAGACGACGGCGCTCACCGGGCTCTCCGTGTCGGCCGCCGCCCACAGGGCGGCGGCCGCTCCCGTGCTCGCGCCGAAGTAGCCCAGCGCAAGCCCCGTGCCCTCCGGCTCCCCGGCCAGCCACTCCGTGGCCCCCGCGAGCCGGCCGGCCAGCAGGGGCGCGTCAAAGACCATCAGCCGGTCGCCCGCCTCCTCCTCGGTGAGCAGGTCGAACAGGAGCGTCCCCAGCCCCGCCCGGTGCAATGCCTCCGCCACCGCCCGGTTCCGCGGACTGTGCCGGCTGCTGCCGCTGCCGTGTGCGAACAGGACGATGCCGAGCGCTCCCCCGGGCACGGCGAGCCGCCCCGCCGCCGGCGCGGCGCCCTCGACCGGGATCCGCACCTCCCTGCCCCCGCCCCGGGGCCCCCGCACGTCCCGGGCACGGTCGAGGCAGGCGATCACCTCGGCGTCAGGGGTCTGGCTGAAGTCCCGGTAGAACGGTCCGATCGCGTAGAAGACCTCGGGCTCGTGGACACTGACCGTCTCGTCCGCCTCACCGCCGAGCCGTTCCGCCCAGCCGCGTGGCGCCACCGGGACCGCCAGCACGATCCGGGCCGCACCCCCGGCCCGCACCACCCGGCAGGCCGCGAGCGCGGTCGCCCCCGTCGCCAGCCCGTCGTCCACGACGACGACCGTGCGCCCGCGGAGGGAGACCGACCCCCGGTCGCCCCGGTAGCGGCGGGCGCGCTCGTCGAGCAGCGCGTGCTCCTCCGCCTCGACGGCGGCCAGGCTCCGGTCGTCCACCCCGGCATCGCGGAGCACCCGCTCGTTGAGCACCCGCACGCCGCCCTCGCCCAGGGCTCCCATGGCCAGCTCGGGCTGCCGGGGCACACCCAGTTTCCGCACGAGACAGATGTCGAGGGGGGCGCCGAGGGCCTCCGCGACCCGCGCGGCGACCGGGACACCTCCCCTGGGGAGACCGAGGACCACGACGTCCTGGTCCTTGAGGTGGTCGAGACGGCCGGCGAGCTGCCGGCCGGCGTCGGTGCGATCGGTGAAGAACATGGTCCGCCGCCCTTCCGCCCGCGCGGCCCGGGCTAGGGGAGGAGCGGCGCGACCCGCCCCCTGCCCCTCCTTCCAGGGTAGATGCGTCGGCAGCGCGCTGGGGGCGGCCCCGGCTCAGCGGGACTGGAGGGCGTCCAGGGCGACGGCCTGGGCTATCGCGAGCCGCCGGTCCAGCTCCGGGTCCGCTATGTCCAGTACGTACCGGTCGCGCAGGCCGAAGCGCTTGTCGACGGACATGACGGGCCGTCCCGCCTCGGCGAAGTCGAAGTGGTACGGCACGGCGAAGGGGATCAGGTCCGTGAAGGGGAGGAACTCCCAGACGCGCCGCAGCAGCGCCACGCCCCGGTGCCGCTCGCGTCCGGTGGTCTCCGTCGCCGCACCCTCCCGTGCGAGGTGCCAGGTGCTGCGGAGCAGCGAGGCCCCGAAGTCCTTCCGGAAGCCGCCCAGGCGGCTGCCGGAGGCACCGTGCACGTCGTAGGTCGCGCCGACGTCGAGGACCTGGCGGGCCTTGAAGGTGAAGAGGACCTGGCGGCGGGACTCGTCCGTGTAGAAGGTGACGTGCTCCTTGAACGCCATGCGCTTCTGGTGGGCGAAGGCGACGAGTTCCGCCTCCTCACCGCCGGCGCCCTCGGTGTGCACCAGGTAGCGGTTGGCCATCGGCGTGACCTTCTGCCGGACGAGGAAGCGGTGCTGCGACTGCGCGAGGCCCATCGGGTGTGCTCCAGCTGATCGTGGACGGTCGGCCGCGGACCGTCCCGTGGCGTCGTGACCACGATGATCGCGTGGCGCCCCGCGCCTCCGCTGTCCTCGAAAGTCGTCCGCGCGATCGACGTTCGGATGACGTCCGGGACCGCGCCGCCCGCCGCGGTGCCGGCCCGCGCCGGAGCGCCGGACCCGGCACCGCGCGAACGGCGGCCCGGTCAGGCGGCGAGGAACGCCTCGATGGCCTGGGCGAGGGCCTCCGGCGTCTCCTCGGGCGCGTAGTGGCCCGCGTCCTTCAGGACCTCCAGGCGGGCGTTGGGGTACCAGCGCAGCCAGGTGGCCTCCATGGCGTCGCTGCCGAGCGCCGGATCGTGTGCTCCGACGACGAGGAGGACGGGCACGGGGTTGTCGCGGACGCGCTCGTGGAAGTCGGTGCGGGACCAGGAGTCCAGATAGGCGCGGAAGGCGCGGGCGTTGGACCGTCCCACGGAGCGGTCGACGAGCGTGCCCAGCCACGCGTCGTCGTACCGGCCGCCGGTGGTGTTGTCGATGATCGCGCGCCGGTTGGCCGGCGCCCCGGCCGCCCCCGCGAAGAGCTCCCACGTCTCGCCGTCGAGGGGGAAGCCCGCCGCCGAGACCGGTGAGATGCCGACGATCGAGCGCACGCGCGCGGGGGCGTCGAGCAGCATCAGCTGGGCCGCCTTGCCGCCCATGGAGTGGCCGATGACGGAGAAGGTGTCCCAGCCGAGGTCGTCGGCGACGGCGAGGGCGTCGGCGGCGACCTCCTCCATCGTGTAGGCGCCCGGGTGGTCGAGGGCCTCGCCGTACCCGCGGCAGTCCACGAAGGCGTAGCTGCCGGTGGCGGTGTCCAGGTGGGCGCGCAGGGGGTCGAAGCTGGTGCGGTCGCCGAACCAGTTGTGCAGGACGACGGCCCGGGCGGGCCCTCCGCCGTGAACGTCGTACGGAAGAAGCCGGTCCGTCATCATGCCCCCTGGTCCGAGGTGCTGGGCGCCGCGCGCCGGCGGCGGCGGTCGACGACCGAGTGTGACGGCATGGACGCGCGCGGTCAACATCGCCGGGCCGGCAGCGGGCGGCCGGGCCCGGGATGCGGAGCCTTTCGCGTCGGGGGCATCCTGGCTGTGTGACCTCGCACGGCACGTCCGGCTCCGGCCCGACGGGCGGCACCGGGCGTCCGGCCGGGAACGGAGCTGCCGACGGGCCCGCTTCGTCCGCCCTGACGTGGACGCTGGCCGAGTCGGTGCTGGGGGCGGTCGAGGAGGTCGGGGGCTACGCGGGCGGGGTGTACCTGCGCTCCGGAACCCCGGGACTGCTCAGGCTGGCGGTGCTCGTGGGCCTGCCGGGACCGCTCTTCCGCCCCTGGTTCCGCATGCACGCGAACCGGCCCTTCCCGGTGGCGGAGGCCTTCCGCTCGGGGCAGGCCGTCCACCTCTCCGACGTCGAGGAGGCGATGCGGCGGTTCCCCCAGCTGGTGGCGAGCCTCCCCTTCCCCTTCGCCTCGATGTACGCGCCGGTCTTCGCGGGCCGTGAGCGGTTCGGCGTGCTCGTGGTCCTGCGGGCGCCGACACCGGGGGTGCCGGTGGACGCGCGCGACAGGGACCGGATGACCCGGGGCGCGCTCCGCCTCGGCGAGGAGCTGACCGGCCTGGTCCGCGAGGGCACCGTGGTCGAGTGGCCCGGCGACCCGGTGTGCGTGCAGCTCTCCACCGGCTCCGGTCCGCCGGTCCGGTTCGGCTCCTTCGACTGGGACCTGGACACGGGGGAGGTCGTCCTCGACGAGGGTCTGCTCGCGATCCTCGGCGCGGAGGTCGCCTCGCCCTGCCGCATCGAGGTGCTCACCTCGATGCTGGACCCCGAGGACGGCTACGCCCTGTGGGCGGCGGCGCGCCAGGCCACGGGCACCGACGGGCGGCCCGCCGTCCGCAGGCTGCGCCTGAAGGGGCCCGACGGGGGGCTGCACCTGCTGGAGGTCTCCGCACGGACCCGGAGGAACGCGCGGCCGGGGCCCGCCCGGCCCCCCGGCTTCGCTGACCTGGGCACCGCCCTCGCGCCCGAGCCCGAACCGGCCGGCGGCGACGGCCCGGGCAGCGCGAGCGGCACCCGCACCGGCACCGGCACCGGCGGCCACCTCGCCGGCACACTGGTCGACCTCGGCACCGGGCTGGTCGGCTCGGACGCGACGGACCGGCTGCCGCGCGCGATCCTGGCGATCGACCGCCTCGGCCGCATCACGTACGTCAACGAACGCACGGAGCGGCTGCTCGGCAAGCCGCGCGGGGCCCTGGCAGGCCGGCCGCTCTGGGAGGCGCTGCCCTGGTTCGGTCATCCCTTCCACGAGGAACAGCTGCGGGAGGCCCTGCTCTCGGGCGAGCCGGTGCGCTTCCTGGCCCGTCCGGGACGCGGGCGCTGGATCTCGGTCTCGCTGCATCCCGGGCGGGACGGGGTGACGATGCTGCTGGTCCCGGAGGAGGACCCGGCCGCGACCGGGCTCCGGGCCGGCGGCCGCCGGAAGGCGGACGACGGTCTCTCCTCCCCCGGCGACCGGGCGGCGGCCCTGTACCGGCCGGTGGCACTGGCGATCGCGCTGACCGAGGCGGTGACGGCGCGCCAGGTGTCGGCGGTGGTGACGGAGGAGCTGCTGCCGGCGTTCGGCGGACGCCAGCTGGCGATCTACCTGCTGAGCGACCGGCGGCTGTACCTGGCCTGGGAGACGGGCTTCCCGCCGGGGTTCCTCGAACCGTTCGACGGGGTGGCCCTGGACAACCGGATGCCGGGCGTGGAGACGCTGACGACGGGCCGGCCGCTGTTCTTCGAGTCGATGCAGCAGCTGGGCCGGGCCTATCCGGATCTGCCGATGGACTCGCATTCCGGGGCCCGGGCCTTCCTGCCGCTGATCGCCTCCGGCCGCCCGGTGGGCTCCTGCATCCTCGGTTTCGACCGGCCGCGCGGCTTCAGTCCGGAGGAGCGGACCGTCCTCACCGCGCTCGCCGGCCTGATCGCCCAGGCCCTGGAGCGGGCACAGCGGTACGACACGGAGTCGGCGGTCGCACGCGGCCTCCAGGACGCGCTGCTGCCGCACCGGCTGCCGGTGCGGCACGGGGTGGACACGGTGGGCCGGTACCTGCCGGGCACGCAGGGCATGGACGTGGGCGGCGACTGGTACGACGTCATCGAGACGGATCACGGTCGGCTGGCCCTGGTCATCGGCGACGTCCAGGGGCACGGAGTGGCGGCGGCGGCCACCATGGGGCAGCTGCGGAGCGCGGTACGGGCGTTCGCGCTGGGCGGTCACCGTCCGCAGGACGTGATGCGCGGGACCAACCGGCTGCTGATCGACCTGGACCCCGGGCAGTTCGCGAGCTGCTGCTACGTCCTGCTGGACCCGGAGACGGGTGAGGCGCGGGCGGTGCGGGCCGGGCATCCCCAGCCGCTGCTGATGCGGCCGGACGGGACGACGGAACAGGTGGAGCTGGCGGGCGGGGTGGTCCTCGGCGTCGACGACCGCGCCTCGTACCCGGTGACGCGGCTGGCACTGGAGCCCGGCGCGGTGCTCGCGCTGTTCACGGACGGGCTGGTGGAGCGGCCGGGCCGGGACATCGACGAGGGGATCGAGCGGCTGCGCCAGGCGCTGGCGGCGACCGGTTCGCTGCTGCTGGCGGAGGCGGCGGACCGGCTGATCCGGGAGGCCCGGCAGGCCACGGCGCGGCCCGACGACATCGCGCTGCTGCTGGCGGCCCGCTGGCCGGACAGCGGCTGAGCGGGGCGGTGCGGGTCGTGTCACCCGGTCGGCCCCGTGGCGCTGGTCGGCGGTCGTGGGCGCGGGGAGTCTGGAGGGGTGCCGTGCCGTGAGGGCCGGCCACGTCTGGACCGCAAGCCCGAGGAGGACGCGTGCAGCAGGACAAGCAGCCCGAGTACGGCCCGGTGGTCTTCCGCGACCGCTCGGCCGGGTACGCCTTTCTGACCCGGTCCACCGCGAAGAGCGACCGGACGATCGAGTGGGACGACGGCGAGACGTACCCGGTGATCGACGTCGAGATCTCCTCGGAGAGCCATCCGTTCTACACGGGCACGGCGCGGACCGTGGACTCCGAAGGCCGGATCGCCAGGTTCGAGCGCCGTTTCGGCGAGGGGAGCTGAGCCTGCCGGAACCGGTCCGGTGAAACTGGCCGGAGGATGGCCAGTTCGCCTTCCAGGATGAGGTCACGAAGACGGCGGGGCGTCCGCTCCGCCGCCGACTTCCTGGAGGGGACTGCCGTGATCCTGGTGACCGGAGCGACGGGCAACGTGGGACGACCGCTGGTGGAGCTGCTGGCCGCGGCGGGCGAGAGGGTGACGGCGGTGAGCCGCCGGCCGGGCGGGGAGCTGCCCGTCGGGGTCGCGCACCGCCGGGGCGACCTGGCCGACGTCGACGGCCTGAAGGAGCTGTTCGAGGGCGCCGAGGCCGTCCACCTGATCGCGCCCGGCCTCGGGGACGTACTGCGTCCGGAAGAGATCGTCGCGGCCGCGGCGGCCGGCGGGGTGCGGCGGATCGTGCTGCAGTCCTCGCAGCTGGTGGGGACCCGGCCCGGATCGGCCTCGCACGCGGCCCTGCGGGCGTTCGAGACGGCGGTGCGGGCGTCGGGGCTCGACTGGACCGTCCTGCGCCCCGGGGGCTTCGCCTCCAACGCGTTCCTCTGGGCCGATCAGGTGCGGACGGCCCGCACGGTCGCGGCCCCGTTCGCCGACGTGGCGCTGCCGGTGGTCGACCCGCTGGACATCGCCGAGGTGGCGGCGACCGCGCTGCGGGACCCGGCGCACTCGGGGCGTACGTACGTGCTGACCGGTCCGGCCGCGGTGTCGCCCCGCGAGCAGGCGGCGGCCCTCGCGGCGGCGCTGGACGCTCCGGTGGGGTTCGTGGGCCTCACCGCGGAGGAGGCCAGGGCGGGGCTGGTGCGGTTCCTGCCGGAGGAGGCCGTCGACGGGATGCTGGCGGTGATGGGCTCCCCCGGTCCCGAGGAGCGGCGGGTGAGCGCCGACGTGGAGCGGGTCCTCGGCAGGGCTCCCCGGTCCTTCGCGGCGTGGGCGGAGCGGAACGCGTCCGCCTTCGCCTGAGGCTCCGCGAGCGTGCGCCGCTCCGGGCGCTGGGGAGCCGCGGCGGGGGCGGGGACGCGGGTCCGGCGGACACCGCTCCCCGCCTCCGGCCGGGTGGTCGGGCGAGGGCGCGCGGCGCCCTCGGCTCGGACCGGGAAGGCGACTAGGCCTTCACGATGCCGGACTCGGCGACCTTGATGGAGGCGCTGGTGGCGCCGGAGCGGGAGCCGAGGCCCTCGATCTTCTTGACCAGGTCCTGGCCCTCGACGACCTCGCCGAAGACGACGTGCTTGCCGTCGAGCCAGTCGGTGACGATCGTGGTGATGAAGAACTGCGAGCCGTTGGTGTTGCGGCCGGCGTTCGCCATCGAGAGCAGGAACGGGCGGTCGTGCTTCAGCGTGAAGTTCTCGTCGGCGAACTTCTCGCCGTAGATGCTCTTGCCACCGGTGCCGTTGCCGTTGGTGAAGTCGCCGCCCTGGAGCATGAACTGCGGGATGACGCGGTGGAACGGGGAGCCGGCGTAGCCGAAGCCGTGCACGCCGGTGGCGAGCTCGCGGAAGTTCGTCGCCGTCTTCGGGACGACGTCGTCGTACAGCTTGAAGACGATCCGGCCGGCGGGCTCGTCGTTGATGGTGATGTCGAAGTAAACGTTGTCGCTCATGGGGACATCCTGTCATTACTCGCGCACTGCGCGCGCACGGGCCGCCTCCTCCCGGGTCACGGCGTGCCGGTGCCCCGCGGCAGGCGGGGGCGCGGGGCACGGGGCACGGGTCGCGACGGGGGGATTCCCGCGGGGCGGTGGGGTCAGAGAAGGCTGCCCGGGGCCTGGTCCTGGAGGGCGCCCTGGGCGCCTTCGACGGTCTCGTGGAGGACGGGGGCGACCTGGTCGTCCTGGAGGAGACCGGTGGCGCCGCCGAGCGGGCTCTCCACGGCGCTCGCCTGCGGCGGCGGGGTGACGAGAGCGGTGACGACGCCTGCGGCGAGGGAGGCGATGGCGAGCATGCTGCGCTTCTTCATGCCCGGGTCAACTGCTGAGAGGCCGTGGGGTTACGGCCGGGACGCCGCCGGATCCAGACGAGGAGCAGCAGCGAGGCCACGGCGGCGAGGGCGCACCAGGTGGAGACGAAGGCGGTGCGCCACAGGACCGCGCAGACGACGGCCCCCGCTCCGGTGACGAGTCCGAGCAGCCGGAGCAGCCGGTCGCGGGCGAGGAGCAGGGCCCCGACGGTGGCGACGAGGTAGCCGGCGAGGACCAGGGGTCCGTGCGGCAGGTCGACGGCGTAGCCGAGGGTGTGGCCCCGGACCTCGGCCGCGACGGGGTGGGTGGCGAGCCGGACGGCGAGGGCGGCGGCGGTCGCGGCGCCGACGGCGAGCGGCACCCCCAGCCGGCGCCGGTCGGCGGGGGGCGCGGCCGCCATGACGCCGGACGGCACCCAGAGCGCCAGGAGGGGCAGGGCGATGACGGCCCAGGCGAGCGTGGCGGGTCCGGTGCCGCCGCCCCCGTGCCAGACGGCGGCCTCGACCACCTGGTGGGCGCCCAGGAGCAGGGGGAGGGCCGCGAGCGGGGCGTCGGCGGGACGGCGTACGGCCGCGAGGCAGGCCATGCCCACGGCGCCGATCCCGAGGCCCGCCCAGAGGTCCGCCGTCGCACTCCAGCACATAGCGCACTTTTACCCCATAAAGGGTGGAACCGTACGCTGGTGACGGATGTCTCTCCCCATGACACCACTGTCCCCGAACAGCAGAAACAGGGGGACGTCATGCTGCACCGTCACCCCCTCGCGGCCGTCGCCGCGGGAATTCTCCTGACCGCCGGAATCGGCGCCACGATCCCGGCCGGCGCTTCCGGCGCCGCCGCCCGCACCTCCGCCGCACCGACGACGTCCCTGGTGGTCGGCGCCCGCTGGGGCGGCCACGCCACCTTCGACCGGCTCGTGATCGACGTGCGGGGCGCCCTGCCCACCGTCGCGGTGCGACCGGTCTCCGCTCTCCACTACGACGGATCGGGAGCCCGGGTCCCGCTTCCGGGGAGGTACTTCCTGACGATCACGCTCTCCCCCGCCGCCGCGCACGACGACGCCGGGCGCCCCGTCCACCACGGGCCCCGACTGGCGAACACCGGTCTGCCCGTCCTCAAGGGGGTGGCCCTGACCGGCGACTTCGAGGGCGTCGTCTCCTTCGGGGCCGCCTTCGACTCCCCACCCGCCTACAAGACGTTCACGCTCCACTCCCCCGAGCGGTACGTGATCGACATCGCCCGTCCGGCCGGCTGCCGGGCCTGACGCGACGGCGGGACGGGACCGTCCTCGGGGACGGTCCCGTCCCGGTGCGGGCGGCCGTTCAGCCGGCGGAGACCAGGCCCGCCTCGTACGCGATGATCACCAGCTGCACGCGGTCGCGGGCGTCCAGTTTGGCGAGCAGGCGGGTGACGTAGGTCTTCGCGGTGGCGACGCTGATGTGGAGCTCCGCGGCGACCTCGGTGTTGGACAGGCCGCGTCCGACGAGGGTGAGGACCTGGCGCTCGCGGTCGGTGACGCCCTCGATCCCGCGGCGCGGCGCGGGGGCGGACCGGGGGCGGCCGGTGAACTCCTTGATGAGGCGCCGGGTGACGCCGGGCGCGATGAGGGCGTCCCCGCAGGCCACGACGCGGACGGCGGCGAGGATGTCGTCGAGGGCCATGTCCTTGACGAGGAACCCGGACGCGCCCGCGTGCAGGGCTCCGTAGACGTGGTCGTCGTCGTCGAAGGTGGTGAGGACGACGACCCGGGCGCCGGTCGGCCCGGAGGTGATGAGCCGGGTGGCCTCGATGCCGTCCGTGCCGGGCATGCGCAGGTCCATGACGACGACGTCGGCGCCGGTCTCCTCCACGAGCCGCACGGCCTCGGCGCCGTCGGCCGCCTCGCCGGCGACGACGAGGTCCGGGGTGTCGGTGATGACCATGCGGAGGGCCGTGCGCACCAGCGGCTGGTCGTCGGCGAGGACGACCCGGACGGGCCGCCCGACGGTGGTCTCGGTCATGGGGTGGTGACTCCTGGGGCGGTGACGGGGACGGGGATCCGGGCGGTGACGCGAAAGCCGCCGCCGGGGCGCGGGCCCGCCGAGAACGCGCCGTCGAGCAGGCCGACGCGCTCTCGCAGGCCGGCGAGGCCGTATCCCGAACCCGGGCCGGGGCGCTCCCGGGCCGGGCCCGCGGCCCGCGTGCCGCGGCGGGGCGCGCCCCGGTCCTGGACGGTGACCACGACGGCGTCGGGGGCCGCGCGGTCGACGGTGACCTCGCAGACGTCGGCGTCCGAGTGACGGACGACGTTGGTGACGGACTCCTGGACGATGCGGAAGGCGGAGAGGTCGATCTCCTGCGGCAGCGGCCGGGACGGTCCGAGGCGGCGGACGGAGACGCGGACGCCGGCGGCCCCGGTGGTCTCGGCGAGCCGGTCGAGCGCGGCGAGGCCGGGCATCTCGGGGAGGCTCCGGTCCGTCCGGCCCGTGGCCGAGTCGGCTTCCGCTTCCGCGGTGCGGAGGGCGCCGAGCATCCGGCGCAGTCCGGCGAGCGTCTCGCGGCCCGCCGTCTCGATCTCGGTGAGCGCCTGCCGGGCCTGTTCGGGCTGGGTCTCGATGACGCGGCGGGCGGCCCCGGCCTGGAGGGCGACGATGCCGATGCTGTGGGCGACCGTGTCGTGCATCTCGCGGGCGATCCGGAGCCGTTCGGCGGTGGCGGCCTGCTCGGCGACGCGGGCGCGGGTCTGTTCGGCGTGGGTCCGGGTCTGCCGCTCGGAGCGGCCGAGGAGCCAGGCGACGACGGCGGCGAGGCCCACGGCCAGTTCCACGGTGGTGCCGACCGACCAGCCCTTGAGGAGCCGGACGGCGAGGTAGCCGCCGAGCACCCCGAGGGAGAGCCCGAGGGCGCGGTTCGCGGCGCGGGGCGGACCGGTGGCGGCGACGACGTAGAGGGCCACGTCCACCGAGAGGTACTGCGCGAACGGGATGGCCGTGACGCCGAGCGGGGTGCAGCAGACGACGGCGGCGGCGAGCAGGTGGACGAGCGCGGCCGTCGGACGGCGGGTCAGGAGCACGCTGCCGCGCAGCGCGAGGGCCGTGGCGACGACCGTCATCGTGATGCCGTCCCAGCGGAGGATGACCACCCCGGGCATGACCTCGGCGGTCTCCTGGCCGGGCAGGCGCATGCGCAGCAGCGCGGTGAAGAGCAGGCCGGCGACCCAGGCGAGCGCCGTCCACCCGCCGGGGGTGATCCTCCTGAGGAACGGTGCTGACGCGGTGGCGGACATGCGGTGACCGTAGGCGGCGGTCCGGGGCGGGGGCATCGGACCCGGGGTGTACGCCCAGGGGTGACAGAGGCGGCCGCGGATTGTCGCCACCGGTCCGATGCCCCCCACGGCGTCCGGGCGGCACGGTGGTGCCCATGATCGAAGTCAGGGAACTCACCAAGCGCTACGGCGCCACGACCGCCGTCGACGCGCTCACCTTCACCGTCCGGCCGGGACGCGTCACCGGGTTCCTGGGGCCCAACGGCTCGGGCAAGAGCACCACCTTGCGGATGATCCTGGGCCTGCACGTGCCGACGAGCGGTGCGGTGACCGTCGACGGCCGGCGGTTCGCGGACCGGCCGCGCGGGCTGCGGCACGTCGGCGCGCTGCTCGACGCCGGGGACGTCCACGGTGGGCGGACCGCCCGGGCCCATCTGGCGGTGCTGGCGCGCGGCAACCGCATCCCGCTCGCCCGGGTCGACGAGGTCCTGGAGGAGGTCGGGCTCGCCGCTGCCGCCAAGCGCCGGATCGGCGGATACTCGCTGGGGATGCGCCAGCGGCTCGGCATCGCCGGCGCTCTTCTCGGCGACCCGCCGGTGCTGCTGTTCGACGAGCCGCTGAACGGCCTGGACCCGGAGGGCGTCGCATGGGTGCGGGGCTTGTTCCGACGGCTGGCCGAGGAGGGCCGGACGGTCTTCGTGTCGAGCCACCTGATGACCGAGATGGAGCACACGGCGGACGACCTGGTCGTCATCGGGCGGGGCGCGCTGATCGCGGCGGAGAGCCTGGGGGAGTTCGCGGCGCGGGGCAGGCGTCCGAGCGTGATCGTCGGCGCCCCCGGACGGGCGCGGCTGACGGCCCCGCTGCGCGCGGAGGGTGCCGAGGTCGAGGAGGAGGCCGGGGTGCTCTCGGTGACCGGGCTCCCGGCGGCCCGGATCGGCGAGCTGGCCCTGGAGCACCGGGTGGCGCTCGACCGGCTCACCCCCCGCACGGCCTCTCTGGAGGAGGCGTTCATGGAACTGACCGCCGACCGTGTCGAGTACCTCGCTGGAGACGCCCGATGACGACCCTGACCCTTCCCGCGGCCGCCCCGCCGGAGCCGCGCGCCCGCTTTCGCGACCTGGTGGCGTCCGAGTGGCTGAAGCTGTGGTCGCTGCGCTCGACGGGCTGGTCGCTCTTGCTGGGCGGGCTCGCGGTGGTCGGCTTCAACGCCGGCACCGCGTGGGACCACTACCGCTACTGGCTGCAGTACGACGCGGGGAGCCGGGCCGAGTTCGTGGCGAACGACATGGCGCTGTGGGACGCGTTCACGTACAACGCGGTGATGGTCCTGATCCTCTGCTCGGGTGCGTTCGGCGTGATGGCGGTGGTCGGCGAGTACGGGAGCGGGCTGATCCGTACGACGTTCACGGCGGTGCCGGCGCGGAGTTCGCTGACGGCGGCGAAGGTGCTGGTCGTGACGGTCTCGCAGACCCTGTTCGGGGCGGTGGTCGCGGGCGCGTCGTTCTGGTCGACGCAGGCGATGCTGTCGGCGCGGGGCATCGGGCTGCCGATCACGCATCCGGGGGCGGCCCGCATCGTGGTGGCCTCGGCTCTCCTCGCACCCGTGTGCGCGGTGGCGGGGACGGCGGTCGGCGCGCTGCTGCGCCGGAGCGCGCCCTCGGTCGTCGCCACGGTGCTGCTGCTCCTGCTGCTGCCCGCGGTGCTGTCGGACCGGCGGCACCTGACCGCGGTCCTCGCGCACGCGACGCCCCTCCACGCCTGGCAGCGGCTGGCGGACGCGGGCCCGCCCGTCGGGGAGCCGTTCCCGTGGTCGGCGGGCGGCGCGTGGCTGGTGTACGCGCTGTGGGCGCTGGGCGCGGCGGGGGTGGCGGTGCTCGCGGTGCGCCACCGGGACCAGTAGGGGTCAGCGGGGGCGCTTCAGACGGCGGCTGACGAGGTGTTCGTGGACGAGGCGTCCGGCGAGGGCGCCTCCGTAGACGACGAAACCGACGCCGACCAGCCAGGACTGGAGGACGAGGACGGTGCCGAACTGGCCGTAGGTGACGGCGTTGGAGGCGATGAGCGGGGAGAAGACCAGCTGGGAGAAGATCCGCAGGCCGAGCAGGCCGAGCGCGGTGAGGACGGCGCCGGGTGCGAGGGCGCGCCAGCGGATGCGGCCGCAGAGCAGGAAGCGCTGGGACCACCAGAAGAAGAGGAAGGTGCCGAGGGTGTCGCCGACGGCGACCGCGGTGGTGACGTCGGCCGGTGCGTCCCCGGGCGCGGGGAAGGCGACGAAGACCAGCAGGGACGCGATGAGGACGGCGAGCCAGACGACGTGGCGCCACATGGTGTGCCAGCGGGCCGTGGGGAGGTCCCAGACCCGCTCGTACCCGGTCTGCACGGCGGATCCGAAGGTGACGCCGAAGGCCGCGAGGGCCGCGAGGCCGAAGGCGGTGGTGCGCTGGAGGGCCTGGCCCGGCTGGCCGAAGAGCCGCTCGACCTCCTCCTGCGAGACCTCGGTGACGCCGAGGCCCTGGACGAGCCAGCGGGCGAAGCCCTGTCCGCTGGCGAGGTCGGCCGCGGCGACGACGATGAGGAGCGGGACGAGCGTGAGGAGGCTGAGCGCGGCGAAGCCCATGGCGCGGTGCATGAGTTCCATGGCGCGGCCGCGGTTCCAGGCGAGCCCGACGGGCGAGGCGAGGACACGGGCGTGGAGCCGCTGGAACCAGTGGCCGTTCTCGGTGGGGGCGCCGTCGTGCGGCGGACCGGGAGGAGAGGGCATGCCACGTGAGGTACCCGGCCGGGCGCCGGGCCATCGCAGGGGTGCGGCCGAACGGGTGGCGGCGACCGGCGGGACGGGCGGCGCCTCAGGGGCGGAGCGGGCGGGCTCCGGGTCCGGGGCGGGCGGTGACGTCGCGGGCCGTGAGGGTGGCGTGCTCCTCGCCCTCGCACTGGACGACGACGCGGACCGGGGCGCCGCAGCCGGTGTGGGAGATGTCGAGGACGGGGCCCTCGGGCTCCGGGGCGTGGCTGTCGCCCCACTGCTTCAGGGCGAGGAGGACGGGCCAGAGGTCGACGCCCTTGCGGGTGAGCCGGTACTCGTACCGGGTGCGGGCGCCGGGTTCGCGGTAGGGCTCGGCGCGCAGGACGCCGGCCGCGACGAGCTTGCGGAGGCGGTCGGCGAGGACGGCCTCGGACAGGCCGAGGTGGCGGCGGAACTCGTCGTACCGGCGGACGCCGTTGAAGGCGTCGCGCAGGACGAGCAGGGTCCACTTCTCGCCGACGAGGTCCAGGGTGCGGCGTACCGGACAGTTCTCCGTGTCCGTCTCCAGCCATTTCATCGTCACACTGTAGCCACCTGACTGCTTCGTTGACAGTCAGCTGACGCGAGGGCTAGCTTCGCCGTACAGAGTCAGCTGGACGCACAGGGTGGAGAGTGGTCATGGGTCGGTCGCGCACGGTCGAGTGGGAGGACCCCGCGGCCTCCGCGCGGGCCGCGGGGGCGATGGCGGGGCTCGACTTCCTGAGGGAGATGATCGCCGGACGGCTGCCCGGACCGCCGATCGCCGCGCTCCTCGGCTTCACCCTGGAGGAGGTCGAGGACGGCCGGGCGGTCTTCGCCTTCGAGCCGGGCGAGGAGCACTACAACCCGATCGGCAGCGTGCACGGCGGGGTCTACGCGACCCTGCTCGACTCGGCGGCCGGCTGCGCCGTGCACGCGACGCTGCCGCAGGGCGCCGCGTACACCTCGCTGGACCTGTCGACCCGCTTCCTGCGGCCGCTCACGGCGGGCACCGGAAAGGTCCGTGCGGTCGGCACGGTGCTGTCCCGGGGCCGCCGCACGGCGCTGGCGGAGGCGGGGCTCTACGACGCCGAGGACCGGCTGCTCGCCCACGCGACGAGCACCTGCATGATCTTCCCCGTGCCGGACGGGGGCGGGACAGCGCGCGCGTAGCGTCAGCGCGCCCCCGGGACCGGGAGGGTACGGGTGCAGCCGTCGGGGGCGACGTCGGGAACACCGTTGGCCTGGAGTGCCGCGCTGACCAGGGTGGCGAGCAGGTCGATGTCCGAGCCCATGTCCAGACGGACCGTCACCCACCCGGATCCGGCACGCAGGCGCACCGCGCTCGACCCGAGGAGGGCGTGGCGCAGTTTCGCGACCATGGCCCGGGTGAGATGGACGTCGGCCTCGTGTTCGCCGTGGAAGTGGACGATCTCCTGCGTCGCGGTGCCCAGTCCGAGCTCGGCGCCGCAATGGGCGCGGCCGGGGGTCAGCGAGGGCCAGCTCATCAGACGTTCACTGGCATGCCTGGCCGTGTTCATACGAGGAGCGTGCCGGGCGCCGGGGCCGTGCACAAGCGTCCTGCGGAAACAATCCGGCCCGGGCGCGAAACAGGTGGCCGAGAACCGCGGTGTGACCGTGCGTCACCGCGTTTCGTGGGGAGGAAGTGACTTTGTGTCACGATGTCGGGCGCGCGCGGACACGCGCCGCGAGCACGGCGACGTCGTCCTCGGCGGCGTCGGCACCGAGCCGCCGGAGCACCTCGTCGACGACCTCCTGCGGACCGGAGTCCGCGCGGAGCCGCAGCGCGGCGAGCCGGGCGAGCGAGACGTCGATGTCCTCGCCCCGCCGCTCGACGAGGCCGTCGGTGAAGATCAGCAGGGTCTCGGCCGGGGTCAGCGCGCGCGTCGTGGGTTCATAGCCACCGACACCGGTCCCGAGCGGCGGACCCACCGGCAGCTCCACGAGCTCCGCGGACCCGTCCTCGGCGAAGACCACGGGCGGCAGGTGGCCCGCGGCGGCGAAGGTCGCGGTGCCGCGCGCCGGGTCGACCCGGACCAGCAGGCAGGTCGCAGGGCGGCGCGCGTCGTCCTCGGCGACCACGGAATCGAGGTGGCGGAGCACCCGGTGCGGCGGCAGATCGGTCGCCGCGACCTCCCGCAAGGCCGTGCGGCAGGCGTTCATGTCGACCGCGGCGGCCAGGCCGTGCCCCATCACGTCGCCGACGACGAGAAGGGTGCGGCCGAAGGGGAGGCGCACGGTCTCGAACCAGTCGCCGCCCACCAGGGTGCGATGGCCGGCGGGCAGGTAGCCGCCCGCCACCTCCAGGTTCGGATGCGGCCGGCCCGGTTCGGCCACGAGGGCGCGCTGGAGGTGGAGCGCGGTGTCCTCGGTCGCGGCGAGCCGCCGGGCGTGCGCCAGGTGGCGGGCCGCGAGCCGCGCGGCCTGCCGGAGCAGCGCCGCCTCGCCCTCGGCGAAGGGCCGTTCGGCGGCCCGCGTGACGGTGACCGCACCCAGGGGCTTCTCGTCCCCGACGGCGAGGGGCACCGAGAGCGCGGCGGCCGGAGGGGCCGGCGCGGGGTCGGATGCGGGGTCCGGCACCGTGCCGTCGGGGGGTGGCGGGCCGGGCGCGGCTCGCCCCGCCGCCGGATTGGCGGCGGCCCTCCGCTCCGGGCCGCCCCCCTCGGCGAGGAGGTCGACGTCGACGGAGACCCCGTCGAGGTGGCGGACGAGGAAGGACGCGAGTTCCCGGCAGGTCGTCGCGGCGTCGAGCGTGGTGCCGATGTCGCCGATCGCCTGCTCCAGCGCCCGCGCCCGCGCCCCGGCCGGCGACGGCTCGTCCCGTTCCGCCACGACACCTCCACCGGCCGCGCGGTCCTCCGGGTGGCGTACCCGGTCTCCCCCATCGCACCAGGGGGCGGCGTCCCGCGCGGCGCGGACCTCGTGCGGGACGGTTGTGCGACGGTCCCCGATCTGATCGAGTACTCCTGATGCTACTGGCCGGTAAGCCGCTTCGCTCCCCGGGGGGACAGCCATGACCACCGCCACGACGACCGGATTCTTCGCCTCCGTCGACGAGGTCGCCGAACGGCTCGCCGCGACCGGCTACCTGGCGTCGCCCGCCGTCGCGACCAGCGTCTTCCTCGCGGACCGGCTGGGCAAGCCGCTGCTCGTCGAAGGTCCGGCGGGCGTGGGCAAGACCGAGCTCGCCAAGGCCGTCTCCGCGGTGACGGGGGCGCGGCTGGTGCGGCTGCAGTGCTACGAGGGCGTCGACGAGTCCCGGGCCCTGTACGAGTGGAACCACGCCAAGCAGCTGCTGCGGATCACGGCCGGACGCGGCGAGTCCTGGGACGAGGCCCGCACGGACGTCTTCGGCGAGGAGTTCCTGCTCCCCCGGCCGCTGCTGACCGCGATCCGCTCCGAGGAGCCGACGGTGCTCCTCATCGACGAGACCGACAAGGCCGACGTCGAGGTCGAGGGCCTGCTCCTGGAGGTGCTCGGCGATTTCCAGGTGACCGTGCCCGAGCTGGGCACCATCACGGCGACGCGGCGGCCGTTCACCGTGCTGACCTCCAACGCGAGCCGCGAGCTGTCCGAGGCCCTCCGGAGGCGCTGCCTCTTCCTGCACATCGGCTTCCCCGAGGAGGAACTGGAGCGCCGGATCGTCGCCCTGAAGGTCCCCGGGCTCGACGCCGCGCTCGCCGCGTCCGTGGTGCGGGTCGTCGGCGCCCTGCGGGCGATGGACCTGCGGAAGGTGCCGTCCGTCTCGGAGACGGTCGACTGGGCCCGGACCCTCCTCGCGCTCGGCGCGGGCCGACTGGACGAGAACGTCGTACGGGAGACGCTGGGCGTCCTCCTCAAACACCAGGACGACATCGTCAGGGCGGCGGCCAAGCTCGACCTGGACGCGGTGTGAGCACGGCGGCCCCCTCGGACGGGACCACGGAACGTCTGACGGGTCTCGTGGCGGCGTTGCGCGCGCACGGGTTCGGCATCGGCACGGGCGAGACGGTCGACGCCGGGCAGGCCCTTGAGGCGGTCGGGTTCGCGGACCGCGAGCGGGTCCGGGAGGCACTGGCGGCGACCCTGCTCCACGGCCTTCCGCAGCGCGGCGTCTTCGACCGGGTCTTCGACCTGTACTTCCCGCTCGGCGGCGGCGCGTCCGGGGCGGCGGAGACACCCGGCGGCGCGGCGGACAGGGCCGCGCTGCGGGAGCGGCTCGCCGAGGCCCTGGCCGCCGGCGACACCGCGGCCCTCGACGTGCTCGCCGCCGAGGCCGTGGGCGGCTTCGGCGGATTCGGTTCGGGCCCCGAGTCGGACGGGTGGTCCTCCTACCAGACGCTGTCCCGGATCCGTCCGGAGACGCTGCTCGCCCGGGTCAGGGAGCTGCGCCGGGCGGAGGCCGGGGCGGCGGAGCCCGAGTTCACCGACCGGCTGCTCGACGACGAGATACGGCGCCTGATCGAGTCGTTCCGGGAGCGGGTGCGGACCGAGGCGCGGCGGCGTGTCGCCGAGCGGCAGGGCCGGGACCGGGTCGCCCGGCGGGCCGTCGCCGCGACGGCGGACCGGGTGGACTTCCTGCTCGCCGGGCGGGCGCAGCTGGACGAGCTGCGGCGCACCGTCCGGCCGCTGGCGCGCAAGCTGGCCACCCGGCTCGCGGCCCGGCGGCGACGAGCGGCCCGCGGGGCGATCGATCTGCGACGCACGCTGCGCGGCTCGCTGTCGACCGGCGGCGTGCCGATGCGCCCGGTCCTGCGCCGCCGTCCTCCCCGGCGGCCCGAGCTGGTCCTGCTGTGCGACGTGTCGGGGTCGGTCGCGGGCTTCGCCCAGTTCACGATGCTGCTCGTGCGGGCGCTGCACGACCAGTTCAGCCGGGTGCGGGTCTTCGCGTTCGTCAACCGGACGGACGAGGTCACGGACCTGATCGCCCGGGGCCCGGAGGACCCCGCCGCGCTCGGCGACCTGATCCTCGGCGAGGCGCGGCTGACCGGCTGGCACGGGCAGAGCGACTACGGGACCTCGCTCGGCGAGTTCGCCGAGCGGTACGCGGACGCCGTCGGCCCGCGCACCGTCGTGTTCGTCCTCGGTGACGCCCGCACCAACGGCGCCGATCCCCACCTCGCGGCACTGCGGCTGATCGCCGCCCGGGCCCGCCGGGTCCACTGGCTCAACCCCGAGCCGCCGTCCCTCTGGGGCACCGGCGACTCCGTGGCCCCGGCCTACGCCGAGGTCGTGGACATGCGCCCCTGCCGTAACGCCCGGCAGCTCGGCGCCCTGATCGGGCGGCTGCTGCCCGTCTGACGCGGGAGCACGGCCCGGCGGCCGGGAGGAGGCCGCCGCCGGGTCCGCCCGGTTGTACGAAGACCTGACCGGCGAACTAGCGTGGCCCTCATGGAACTCTTGGGAGAGATCACCGCCGGCCGTCCCCTGTTCGTCGTCGCGGTCAAGGAGGAGGCGCAGTTCCTCGACACGAACCTGCCCGTGCTGCTGACCGGCATGGGCAAGGTCAACGCGGCGACCGCACTCGCGACCGTGCTGGGCCGGGGCCCGCGGCCCTCCGGGATCGTGAACCTGGGCACCGCGGGCGCGCTGCGGCACGGCTGGACGGGCACCCACGTGGTCGGCACGGTGGTCCAGCACGACCTGGACGGGGAGCTGCTCGCCACCCTGACCGGCGAGACGTACGGAGCGCCGCTGACCCTGCCGGACGGCGGAGAGGTGGTGCTCGCCACCGGCGACGCGTTCATCTCGGACGAGGCGGCCCGCGTCCGGCTCGCGGAGCGGGCGGCCCTGGTCGACATGGAGGGGTACGCGCTGGCCACGGCCGCCGCGCTCGCCGGCGTCCCGCTGCGCATCGTGAAGCACGTCAGCGACGAGGCCGGCGACGGAGCCGCCCGCAGCTGGCGCGAGTCCGTCGCCGAGTGCGCGCGGGCGCTGGCGGAGTGGGCCGAGGCGAACACCCCGTACCGCTCCTGAGTCCGGGCGCGGCCCGCGCGCTCCCGGCCCCCTCGTCAGGGGTTCTGGAAGTGGACCTCCGGGTTCTCCTGCGACGGGCCGTCGAGGAGCGGGCGCGGGAGCCCGCGCAGGTGCCGGTCGAAGAAGGCGGCGACGTACGTCCGGGTGACGGCGACGGCCCGCTCGGTGGGCAGCTCGGACTGGGGCAGGCCGAAGTGACGGGCGATCACGGGGCCGTCGGAGAAGGTGAAGTGCTCGGATCCGGCGACGGTGATCCAGCGCTTCCACCCGCCGAGCGCGCTCCACGTCGAGTCCCACGTGGTGTCCGTCCCGCCCGGCAGGTGCATCGCGTCGTGGGTGCCGAGCATCATGAACGGGCGGCCCCCGAGACCGTCCGCGGGGAGCTCCTCCCAGAACGCGCCGTCCATGTCGATCCCGGCGTCGATGCGCCGGTCGGCGGCCATCGCGGTGGCCGCGCTCGCCCCGCCGATGGAGTGTCCGGCCATGCCGATCCGGCCGCGGTCGATGACGGCGGCGTACCGCCACGCCGGCCGTGGTCCGGTGAGCCGGTCCAGGACGTGGCGCATGTCGGCGGCACGGGTCGACGTCACGACGCTTCCGTGCACCCCGCCCTCGTCCAGGGCCGTGCAGGCGACACACGTCAGGGTGCGGCCGTCGGGGAGGCTGATGCCGTACGACTCGTAGGCGTGGTCCACGGAGGCGACGACGTAGCCGCGGGAGGCGAGGTCCTCGGCGAGGTGGGTCAGCGTCCAGCGGGAGACGCCGAAGCCCGGCGAGAGCAGCACCAGGGGGCGCCGCCCCGGCGCGGGCCGGGCGTCGGTCCTGCTGTGGGTGCGGGTGCGGGCGAGTTCGTCGCCGGAGACGCCGGGACCGAGCTGTGCGGCCAGCAGCCGGGCCTCCTCGCGAGTGGCATACGGAGCCGGGCGGCCGCCCCCGGAGCGCGAGGCCGGGTAGTGCAGGGTGACCATGAGCGCCCGCCCGTCGGCGGTGGGCACCCAGGGGTCGGTGCGGGAGTGGTCGACCAGCGGCAGCACGGTGCTGCCGACGGCGTACGGACCGGTGGGCGCCGGCAGGACGGCGGCACGCGCGGAGGGCACGGAGGAGGCGGCCGGGCCCGTGGCTCCCGGCGTGACGGCCGCCGTGGCGGCTCCGGCGGTGGTCAAGGCGAGCGAGCAGGCGAGAACGGCGGCCGCGGCCGCCCGGGTGATTCGGGTCATGCGGGCACGGTAGGCGGCGGGAGCCGGGGGGCGCGTCCGCCCACGGTCCCCCCCTTCGGTCAGCCCGGAGTCTGACGCGGTTTCCGGCCGGGGGCCGACACGCGACGGGGCCCCAGGCCAAGCCCACGACCACCCCGGCTCCGGGGCCACGACCACCCCCGGGTGCGAGGCCACGACGCCCCCCGGATACGCGGCCGCGGCCGACGGCGTCGACCCGACTTCCCCTGTCCAGAAGCCTCCTGACGTCCCGAGGGCCGGCCCTCCCTTGACAGTCCGGAAGACGTCCTGCCTATGGTGAGCCGGAGTCCTCGTCCGCACCGGGCGGGTCCACCACCGGGGGAGGCGCACGTGGTCGCGACGCGCACCGCGCCGTACGCCCCCGTCGACGCCCGGCTGGTCTGCCGTCGGCACGTCGACCTCTGCCGCACCTCCTCGGCCATCTGTCCTTCCCCTCGCGCCTGATCCCGCCCCGCGCGGGTCCGCGCGTCCCGTGACGTCCCGCCCGACCGGCCCCGGCCCTCCGTGCCCCGCGCACGTCCGCCGCGGGTGCCGTCGTGCGCTCCCCGACCTCCGGAAGGACTCCCATGCCCCGCCCCGCCCTGCACCTGGCCGTCGAGATCGACGGCGACGGTGCCCATCCGGCCGCGTGGCGCCGTGCCGCGCACGCCCCCGGCGCCCTGCTGAGCCCGCGGCGGCTCGCCCGGGTCGCCGCCGTCGCCGAGAACGCCGGTTTCACCCTGGTCACGCTGGAGGACTCGATCCTGCCGCCCGGTTCCGGCGCGGACCCGGTGGGCCGGATCGGCGCGGTCGAACGCGCCGCCTTCGTGGCCGCCTCGACGAGCGTCCTCGGCGTCGCGCCGGTGGTGGCGACGACGTACGCCGAGCCGTTCCACGTCTCTTCGCAGCTCGCCTCGCTGGACCACGTCTCGGCCGGCCGCGCCGGCTGGGTGGTGGGGGTCGAGGAGGACCCCGGAGCCGCCCGTGCCTGGGGCCGGCCCGTGGTCGAGGGCGCCGACGCCCTGGCCCGCGAGGCCCACGACGGACTGCGGGTCGTGCGGGACCTGTGGGATTCGTGGGAGGACGACGCGGTGATCCGGTCCGTCGCCACGAGCCGCTACCTCGACCGATCCCGCCTGCACGCCATCGACTTCACGGGCGAGACCTACTCCGTGCGGGGGCCCTCGATCGTGCCCCGTCCCCCGCAGGGGCGCCCCGTGGTGCTCGCCCGGCGGGGCGTCGTTCCCCCGGGGCTCACCGACGTGGCCTTGGTGGGCGGCGCCACCGAGGCGCGGGCGGCGGCGACGGCCTCCGGCGCGCCGCTGGCCTTCGCCGAGATCGAGGTGGCCCTGGACACCCCGCGGGAGACGGCCCGGGAACGGATCGCCGACCTGGAGCGGTCCGCACCCTGGGAGCGGCACCCCGGCCGGCTGCGGTACACGGGTTCCGCCGACGGGCTGGTGACCCTCCTGGCCGACCTGGCCGGCCGCGTCGACGGCGTCCGGCTCCATCCGCTCGTCGTCGACGAGGACCTCGCGGTGCTCTCCCGGCTCGTCCTGCCCGAGCTGTTCGTGCGGCGCCTCGCCGCACGGCCGCTGCCGGGCACCACCCTGCGCGCCGCCCTGGGCCTGCCCCGGCCGCCGAGCCGCTTCACGACCGAAACCGCCGCCGTGCCCGTCCCGGAGGAGACCCGATGACCCGCGCCGACCACGACGACGTGCCCCGCCCCGACGCCCGCCTGCACTTCGGGGTGTTCTTCCAGGGGGTCAACCACTGGACGATCTGGTCGGACCCCGCCAGCGGTTCCCAGATCGACCCGGCGTCCTTCCTGCGGGTCGCGCGGACCGCCGAACGCGGCCTGTTCGACGCCTTCTTCCTCGGCGACGGCCTGCGGCTGCGCGAGTCCGGGGGCGGCGTCCACGAACTCGACGTGGCGGGCCGCCCGGACTCGATCACGCAGCTCGCGGCGCTCGCCGCCGCGACCGTGCGGATCGGGCTCGTCTCCACCTCCAACACCACCTTCAACGAGCCCGGTGACCTCGCCCGCCGGCTCGCCGGGCTCGACCTGCTCTCCGGCGGCCGGGCCGGCTGGAACGTGGTGACCACCCACAACGCCTGGACCGGGGAGAACTTCCGCCGCGGCGGCTTCCTCGACCACGCCGACCGCTACACCCGGGCCGAGGAGTTCCTCGCCGTGGCGCGGGCCGTGTGGAACGGCTGGGCGGACGGTGCCGTCGCCGGCTCCGCGGACGCCCGGTCCTGGTCGGTGCCGGAGGCGGTGGGCCGCGTACGGCATCGCGGGGCGCACTTCGACGTGGACCTGGCGCCCACCCTGCCGCGCAGTGCCCAGGGGCATCCGGTGATCTTCCAGGCGGGCGACTCCGGGGAGGGCAGGGACTTCGCGGCGCGCAACGCCGACGTGATCTTCTCCGCGCACGGGACCGACTTCGACGACGCCCTCGCGTTCGCCGAGGACGTCCGGCGCCGGCTCCGCGCCGCGGGCAGGGCCGAGGACGCGCTGCGCATCCTGCCGGGGACGGAGATCGTCCTCGGGACGACCGAGAAGGAGGCGGAGGAGAAGGCCCGCTGGGTGCGGCTGGAGCAGGTGACGCCGGCGGTGGCCCTCGGGATCGCCGGACGCCTGTGGGGCTTCGACCTGTCGGACCGGGACGCCGACGGTCCGCTGCCCGCCGAGGAGCCGGTGGTCGCCCGGGACGAGGGCACCTTCGGCACCCGCTGGGTGGACGACCCCCGCGCGGTGGTGGCCGAGTGGCGGGCCAGGGCGGAGGCCAACGGCTGGTCGCTGCGCGAGACCGTGATCGAGCTGGGCCCGCAGCGCGGGCACGTCGGCACGCCGGCCGGACTCGCCGAGAGGTTCGCCCGGTTCGCCCGCCACGGAGCCGTCGACGGCTTCAACATCTCGCCGTACCTGGTGCCGGACGGCCTCGACGACATCGTCGACCTGCTCGTCCCCGAGCTGCAGGAGCGCGGGGTCTACCGGACCGCCTACACGGGGACGACGCTCCGGGAGCACCTGGAGCTCCCCCCAGCGGCGTGAGGCGACGGGGCTCGGGACGCGCCCCTCGCGCTCCGGGTCCGGCCGACGCTGGGCGCCGGCCGGACCGGCTGTGTCGCCTCCCCCGCTCAGCCCAGGGGCAGGTCCAGGAAGGACGGCGCGTCCTCCGGCGAGCCGAAGGTGGTCTGGGTCCAGGTGACGGACGCGTCGCCGTAGAGCGGGTCCTTGCTGTCGACCACGAGCATGAGGCGGTGGCCGGCCGGGACGTCGTACGCCGCTGCCTGGAGTTCCCAGGTCACGGTGGTGTCCTGCTCCGGCAGGAGGCCGTACACGGTGAGCGGCTCGTGGGTGATGATCCGGGCCGTCTCGTCGTCGGCGACGTCGAGGAGATGCGCGAAGAGGCTCGCGGACGCGGCGGTGGAACGGACGGTGAGGCGCAGGCGCGGGATGCCGCGCACCCGGCGGCCGGCCCGTTCCGCGCCCCTGGGGTCGTAGAGCGGACCGGTGGTCCAGGCGACGGCGTGCCGGCGGTCGATCTTCCGGGTGTCGTAGGTCTTGGGGGTGCCGGACCACTCCGCCTGACCGGTCCTCAGAAGCGCGTCCATGGCGGTCGCCTCGGTGTCGACGCCCGCGAGGAACGCGCGCCGCCAGCCGGTGCCGCCCGCGGTGCCCTCGGCGGCGGGCAGGAGGAGACCGTCGGTGCCGCCCGCGCCGTCGCCGGTGAGCCCGAAGGTCTCGACGCCGGTGGTGACCGCGGCCCAGGCGGCCCGGTGCTCGCGGACGGCGGGCAGGACGATCCGCCGCTCCCCGGTCGGCTCGCCGCCCACGGGGTCCGTGACGGGTTCGGTGATGTAGGTGAACATGACCTGGCCGCAGACCGGCGCCCACTCCGCGACCCCGTTGCGGGCGCCCCGCAGATGGTGGTCGAGCCAGGCGTACGCCTCCTCCAGGGCGAGGTCGGGCCCGTCGGGGTCGGTGCCGGTCAGGCCCGCGCCCTCGGGGGCGGTGTGGTCGCCGATCCAGAGGTTGAGGCGCTTGGGCACCTCCAGGGCGTCGAAGGTCCTGACGACCTGGTTCACGGCGAAGAGTCCCTCGTGCCAGGTGTGGGAGAGGAGGGTGGGCGTCTCGTTCTCGTTGGTCAGGTGCAGGTAGGAGTCGGGGGAGCGCAGCCGGCACCACTCGACGACGGCGTCCAGGTTCCGGTCGGCGAGGAAGTCCGCGAGGACCGCCCGGTCGGCCTCGGCGAACTTCTCCTCCATCGGCCCTCCGGTCAGCGCGAGGAGGGTCCGCACGGCCGCGAGCCGGCGGGTGCCGTGGTCGAGGAGGCCGGCGGCGAGGTCACCCCAGGTGCTCAGCGCGGCGACGGCGGAGACACGGTCGTCGTGGGCGGCGACCAGCCGGCCGATGCCCGAGCCGTAGGAGACGCCGAGGAATCCGACGGTGCTCGGCGCCAGGTGGTCGACGGCGAAGTCCACGACGGACGAGCCGTCGGCCCAGTCGTGGGGCCCCGCGACGTCCACGAACCCCTCGGAGGTGGAGGGCAGTCCGGGGGTGCCGAGGCCGCGGGGCGTGTACGCGAGGACGTGGTGGCCCCGGAGGGCGAGCGCGAGGTACGCCCAGAGGAACAGCGGCCAGCCGTACGGCGTCCAGCCGGCCGGGACGACGACCAGCGGATGGGGGCCGGGACCGCGCTGGCGGAGGCTGAAGGCGGACAGCCGGACGCCGTCGAAGGACTCGATGCGGTGGTGGCCGGGCAGCGCCCGCGCGCGCACCTCCTCGACGCGGGCGGCGAGCGGCGGCGGCAGCAGGGCACGGGGGGCGTCCCCGCCCGCCAGGACGGCGGTGGTCAGGGTCTGGCCGAGCCGGGCGACGTCGGGGTCGACGGTGCCGTCGGCGGCCCACAGGCCGCGGCCCTTCATGCGGGCGGCCTCGGCGGCGCTCACGCCGGCCGTGACGCCCGGGAAGCCGGGGAAGTCTTCGGACGGTCCAGCGGTGAAGGGGTAGTCCTGGGACACGTGCACCCGTTCCTCTCGCCTGGTCTGCTGACGGTCCGCTCTACGGACGGGGCAAGCCTCACGCATCGGGCAGGGCGCGACCAGAGCGCACGAACGGCGCACGTGACGCGCTATCGGGTCACAGCGGACCAAGACGCCCCGGCGTCCGGTCAGGCCGTGTCGGGCGGGAAGGCGACCAGCAGGGCGGCGACGTCGTCGTCGAGGCCGTCGGCACCGTAGGCGGCGAGGTCGCGGTGGAGCAGCGCCGGGACGTGGGCGGGCGCCTCGCGGACCCAGCCGCGCAGCCGGAGCTCCAGCGGGTAGAAGGTGCCGGCCCGGTCGCGGGTCTCGCTGACGCCGTCGGTGTAGAGCAGCATCCGGTCGCCGGGGCCGAACGGGACCTCCTCGATCCGGTGGTGGTTCTCGGCGAGGCCGGCGAGGTTGACGGGCAGCGAGGGGTCGGCGAAGGCGACCGGTGCGACCTCACCGGCGTGCTGGAGGAGCGGGGCGGGGTGACCGCAGCTGAGGAGCCGGGCGATGTTCCGGTCGTCGGGGAGCTCCACCAGGACGACGGTGGCGAAGCGTTCGGCGGCGTCCGAGTCCGGGTCCCAGCCGTTGTAGCGGGCGAGGCCGTCGTCGAGCCGGTCGGCGAGGGACGCCAGGTCGGGGGCGTCGCCGACGGAGGCCCGGAAGGCGCCGAGCAGGACGGAGGCGGTCTCGACGGCGCCGAGCCCCTTCCCCTGGACGTCGCCGAGCATGATGCGGACCGCGCCGGGGACGCGGACGGCCTCGTAGAAGTCGCCTCCGATCCGCGCCTTGGCCGCGGCCGCGAGGTACAGCAGGTGCAGTTCGAACCGTCCGAGCCGCTCGGGCAGCGGGCGCAGCACGACCCGCTGGACGACCTCCGCGACGGCGGTGACCTCCCGCAGGTCCTGTTCGTAGCGGGTGCGGACCCTGCTCACCCAGGCGGCGACGGCGGTGACGACGGCGAGCACGACCTCGCTGGCGAGGAGTTCCTGGGCGGTCTCGGCCCGGCCGAAGCTCAGCAGTCCCCGCAGCGCCATGGTGAACAGCCCGATGCCGATCGTCCCGCGCACGCTCCAGGTGACGGCGGCGAGCGCGGGCGCGGCGACGAGCAGGCGTTCGAACCGCTCCTTGTCGGGGGTGAACACGTCGGCGAGGGTCGTGAGGGCCAGGACCAGGAAGGGCAGGGCGCGACCGAGGTTCAGCTGGGTGCGCGCCGCTCCGGCGGGACGCCGGGGGCCGGCAGCGGGCATCTCATGATCGTACGCAGGCGTCCCGGCCGGAGCGGGGTGGCGGCGGCCCCGGGCGTGTCCCCGGGGGCTTCTGCGGCGGCGCCCCGGCCTGGTCCCGGCGGCCGGGCAGCGCGAGGGCGGCCGGGAGGGCGAGGGCGGCGATCGCTGCCAGCGCGGGCAGGGCGAGCCCCTCGGCGGGGACGAATCCCGCGCTCGGGACGAGGGCCAGCAGCAGGGTCGCGAGGGCGACGCCGAGCGCCGGCCCGATGTTCATCACGGTCTGCTGGAGGCCGCCCGCGACGCCGGCGTGGGCCTCGGGCGCGCGGTGCACGACGACCGAGGTCGCGGTCACCATCAGGACGACGAACCCCGCCCCGAGGAGGGCCGATCCGGCACCGACGACGAGGGCGCCCGCCGTGGTGTCCAGCCGGGAGAACAGCAGGACGCCGGCCGCGAGGAGCGCCGCTCCCCCGGTCGCCGTCCGCCGCGGGCCGAACCGGCGCTGGAGCGGCGGGCAGAGCGGGGCGCCGAGCACCATGCACAGCGCGAGCGGCAGGACGCGCAGGGCGCAGTGGAGCGGGTCGAGCCGCTGGACGTCCTGGAGGAAGTACGTGGCCACGAACAGCGTGCCGAAGAGGGCGGCGGAGGCGGCGAGGAGGACGGCGAGTCCCGCGAGGACGGGCCGGGTGCGCAGGAGGCCGGGCGGCAGGAGGGGCCGTGCGGTCCGCCGTTCGTGGCGTGCGAAGAGGAGGCCGGCGGCGGCGCTCGCCGCGCAGGCGAGCAGCGCGGTCCCCGCCCCGCCGGGACGCGACGCCTCGACGAGGCCGTGGACGAGCAGGCCCAGCGCGGCGGCGAGCAGCACGGCCCCTCCGGGATCGAGCGGGTCACGGCGCACGACCGGCGCGGCGGGGCGGTCCGGTTCTCGGGTCGCCAGGGCCAGGAGGCCGATCGCCAGCGTCGGGGGGACGCCGAGCAGGAAGACGGAGCGCCAGCCGTACGCGGAGACCAGCGCGCCGCCGACGAGCGGTCCCGCCGCGGCGGCGAGGCCGATGACGGCGGTGCGCACGGCGATCGGGGTCGAGAGCCGCTCGGGCGGGTAGGCGGTCCGCAGCATGCCGAGGGTGGCGGGCTGGAGGAGGGCGCCGCAGACGCCCTGGAGGACGCGGAGCAGGATCACGGCGCGGATGCCGGGGGCCAGGGCGACGGCGGCGGAGGCGGCGGCGAACCCGAGGGCGCCGACGGCGAAGATCCTGCGGTGGCCGTACCGGTCCCCGAGGCGGCCGGCGAGGACCAGGAGGCCGGCCACGGCGACGAGGTAGCCGGTGCTGGTCCACTGGACCTGGCCGACGTCGGCGTGCAGGTCGCGCTGGAGGGCCGGCTGGGCGACGGTGAGGACGGTCCCGTCGAGGGCGACGACGGCTGCGCCGACGACGCTGCAGGCGAGGACAGGGGTGCGCCGGCGGGACTCGGCGCCCGCGCCGGGTGTCCGGGGGCGTGTGCGGATCATCGGGCCGGCTCCTCGGGGCCGAGGTGGGCGTCGAGCGCGGCCGTCAGGAAGGGGGCGGGGTCGTCGGCGCCGGTCGCGAGCCGGAGGCTGCCCCATTGGCGGAGCTGGGCGATCCCGTGGAGGTTGGCCCACAGCGCGCCCGCCACGACGGCGGGGTCGGCGTCGGGCCGGACGCGGGCGACGAGGCCGGTCAGGCGGGCGAAGAGCGGCAGGCTCGTCTCGCGCAGCCCCAGCCGCCCGCTCTCCAGGAGGTCGTGGCGGAACATCAGCTCGTACATGCCGGGCCGGGTGGCGGCGTAGTCGAGGTAGACGGCGGCGAGCAGGGCGATCCGTTCCCGGGCGCCGGCGCTCTCGCGGTCCTCGGCGGCGACGCGGCCGGCGAGTTCGGCGAAGCCCTGCCGGGCGATGGCCGACAGGAGGTCGAGGTGGGTGGGGAAGTGGCGGCGGGGCGCGCCGTGGGAGACGCCCGCCCGGCGGGCGATCTCGCGGAGGGTGAGGGCCGGAGCCCCCTTGGCGTTCACCAGCTCGACGCCCACCCGGACCAGCCGCCCGCGCAGGCCGTCGCCGCCCCCGGCGTCCGCGCCGGTAGGGGCCGGGGGGTCGCCGGCCGGGAGGTGGTCGGCCGGCCTCTCTTCGTGTTCCTCGGTGTCACGCATGGACACTGTCTACCAAGATCGAGTAGACAGTGTCTACCCAGGCAGGTGGACAGCGTCTACTCACCGGTGTGTCCGCGTCCGTTACACTGAGGCACAGCGAAGGGGAGTAGCCCTGCGAACCGGTCGTCGACACACTGGAACCCCCGGGTTCCCGGTGACCGGGTCCGCGCACGACGCGGACGGGCGAGACCTTCGGCCAGGCAACAGCCGTACCCGCGTTTCCGTGGGCGCGGTCCGTCATGCCGGGCCGAGTGGTCCTCCCGTCGCCCACCGAGGCGCCGTGCGAAGCCCATGGGCCCGGACCGAGCAGAGAGCCCCGGTATGCACCTCGACCCCTTGGCGATCCTCACCGCCTTCGGGCTGATCTTCCTCGCCGAGCTTCCCGACAAGACGATGTTCGCGTCCCTCGCCATGGGCACGCGCATGCGTCCGCTGTACGTCTGGATCGGCACCTCCACCGCCTTCCTGGCCCACGTCGCCATCGCCGTGGGAGCCGGCAGCCTGCTCGGGCTGCTCCCCGGCTGGTCGGTCAAACTCGTCTCGGCCCTGCTGTTCGGCTTCGGCGCCTTCGTACTGCTGCGCGGCGGGGGCGACGACGACGAGGCGGACGAGGGCGGCCGGACCGTCACCGGCTTCTGGCCCGTCTTCTCGACCGCCTTCATGGCCGTCTTCATCAGCGAGTGGGGCGACCTGACGCAGATCACCACCGCCAACCTCGCCGCCACCAACGGCACCTGGTCGACGGCGATCGGCTCGCTCGCCGCCCTGATGAGCGTCTCCGCCCTGGCCCTCGTGGCGGGCCGGTTCATCGCCAAGCGCGTGCCGCTCAAGACCGTGCAGCGTGTCGGCGGCGTCATCATGGCCGGCCTCGCGATCTGGTCCCTGACGGAGGTCTTCACCGGCTGACGGCCCGCCCGCCGAACGTCCGACGCCGCACACCCCCGCCCGCAGCGGGGGTGTGCGGCGTCCGGCGTCCGGCACGACGACGTCGGGGCCCGCGACACCACGGACACGTGGAGGGGCTCCTCGCACACCCCTTGTTGAAGCAATGAATCATTGCTTCACTTCTTCCCATGCCCTACCGACGCACCCCCGCCGTCCAGGCCAGGCTGGACGCCCAGCGGACCTCCGTCGTCGACGCCGCCCTCCGGCTGCTCGCCGAGCAGGGCTACGCGGGCTGCACGATGGCGGCCGTCGCGGCCAGGGCCGGGATCGCCACCGGCAGCGTCTACCGCCATTTCCCCAGCAAGGGCGACCTCGCCGTCGAGCTCTTCCGGACCGTGGTGAGCCGCGAGGTCGCGGCGGTCTCCGAAGCCGCCGGGGACCCCGGGCACCGGTCCGCGGCCGATCGGGTCGTCGCCGTGACGGAGACCTTCGCGCAGCGCGCCCTGAAGGCCCCGCGCCTCGCGTACGCGCTGCTCGCCGAGCCCGTCGACCCGGCCGTCGACGCCGAACGGCTCGTCTTCCGGCGCGCCTTCCGCGACGTGTTCGCCGCCCGCGTCGCCGAGGGCGTGCGGTCCGGAGAACTGCCGCCCCAGGACCCGGCCCTGACCGCCGCCGCGCTGGTCGGGGCGGGCGCCGAGGCGCTCGTCGGCCCGCTGGCCGAGGGCGCCGTCGGGCCCGACACCGTACCCGCACTCGTCACCTTCACCCTGCGAGCTCTGGGAGTTCCCGATGCCGACCACGCATGAGGTCACCAACCAGGTACCGCCGCTGACCGGATACGACGTGTCCGCCGACCCCGCGCTCCTGGAGGCCCTGCGCCGGGAGGGCGCCGACTGGGCCGAGAGCGAGGTCCGCGCGCTCGGCCGGCGGGCAGGCGGCGAGGAGGCGCAGGAGTGGGGGCGGCTCGCCGAGCGCCACTCCCCCGTCCTGCACACCCACGACCGGTACGGCCACCGGATCGACGAGGTGGAGTTCCACCCGCACTGGCACGACCTGATGGACGTGGCCGTGCGCCATGGTCTGCACGGTGCGCCCTGGCGCGACGAACGGCCCGGCGCGCACGTGGCGCGCGCGGCGAAGGTCTTCGTGTGGGGTCAGGCGGACGCCGGACACCTCTGTCCCGTCTCCATGACGTACGCCGCCGTGCCCGCGCTGCGCGCCCAGCCGGACCTCGCCGAGGTGTACGAGCCGCTGCTCACCTCCTCCTCGTACGACTTCGGGCTGCGGGTGCCGACGGAGAAGCGCGGCATCATCGCCGGGATGTCGATGACCGAGAAGCAGGGCGGCTCGGACGTGCGGGCGAACACGACCCGGGCGGTGCCGACGGGCGAGCCCGGCCTGTACGCCCTGACCGGGCACAAGTGGTTCACCTCGGCGCCGATGTCGGACGTCTTCCTCACCCTGGCGCAGGCGCCCGGCGGCCTCTCCTGTTTCCTCGTCCCCCGGGTGCTGCCGGACGGCGGCCGCAACGCCCTCCGGCTCCAGCGCCTGAAGGACAAGCTGGGCAACCGGTCGAACGCCTCCTCCGAGATCGAGTACGAGGGCGCGCTCGGCCGGCTCGTCGGCGAGGAGGGGCGCGGGGTGGCCACCATCATCCGGATGGTGAACATGACGCGGCTCGACTGCGCGATCAGCTCGGCGTCCGGGATGCGTCTCGGCCTCGTCCAGGCGGTGCACCACGCCACGCACCGCGAGGCGTTCGGGGCGCGGCTGGTCGACCAGCCGCTCATGCGCAACGTCCTGGCGGACCTTGCCGTGGAGGCCGAGGCGGCCACGCTCGCGGCGCTGCGGCTCGCCGGTGCGGTGGACCGCGCCGCGCGCGGCGACGCCGAGGAGGAGCAGCTGCGCCGGCTGGGCCTCGCGGTCACCAAGTACTGGGTGTGCAAGCGGGCGCCCGCGCACGCCGCCGAGGCGCTGGAGTGCCTGGGCGGCAACGGTTACGTCGAGGACTCGGGCCTGCCGCGGCTCTACCGCGAGTCCCCGCTCCCGTCGATCTGGGAGGGCTCGGGCAACGTGGCGGCCCTGGACGTGCTGCGGGCGATGGTCCGTCAGCCGCAGGCGGTCCAGGCGTACTTCGCCGAGGTCGACCGCGGAGCGGGCGCGGACCGGCGGCTGGACGCCGCGGTCGCCGGCCTCCGCAAGGAGCTCGCGGGGCTCGGAGACCCGGACTCGGTGGCGTACGGGGCCCGCCGACTCGTGGAACGGCTCGCCCTCGTCCTGCAGGGCTCGCTGCTCGTCCGCCACGGGCACCCGGCCGTCGCCGACGCCTTCTGCGCCTCCCGTCTGGACGGCGACCGCGGGCTCGCCTTCGGCACGCTGCCCGCGGGGGTCGACACGGCGGCGATCATCGCGCGCAGCGGCCCGGACCCGGTGGGCGTGGGCCAGGGCGTCACGTCCTGACCGGCCGGCCCGCGCGCCGCCCGCCGAACACGGCGGGCGGCGCGTGGTCGTCCCCGGCGCGGGCCGTGCGGGGTCACGCGCCCGTCAGGAGAGGCTCAGGAGTCGCTCAGGACGACGAGACGCTGGGTCGCGCGGGTCATGGCGACGTAGCGGTCGACGGCCCCCTCGACGCCGTCGCCGAACCGCTCCGGTTCGACGAGGACGACGAGGTCGAACTCCAGGCCCTTGGCCAGCGACGGGGTGAGCGACCGGACGCGTGAGGTCTCCCGGAAGGCCGGGTCGCCGATGACGCAGGCGATCCCCTCCGCGTGCTCGCTCAGCCAGCCGTCGAGGACCGGGCGGAGCTCGGAGACGGCTCCGTACGTGACGGGCAGTCCGCTGCTGCGGACGGAGGTCGGGACGTTGGCATCGGGGAGCGCGGCCCGGATGACCGGCTCGGCCTCGCTCATGACCTCCTCCGGCGTGCGGTAGTTGATGCTCAGCGACGCGACGTCGATCCGGTCGAAGCCGTTCCGCTCCAGCCGCTCGGTCCAGGACTCGGTGAACCCGTGGCGGGCCTGGGCCCGGTCGCCGACGACGGTGAAGCTGCGCGACGGGCAGCGCAGCAGCAGCATCTGCCATTCGGCGTCGGTGAGCTCCTGCGCCTCGTCCACGACGATGTGGGCGAAGGGGCCGGCCAGGGGTACGGGGTCGGTGACGGGCAGGGCCGCGTCGTCGACCAGGCTGTCCTTGAGGTCCTGTCCGCGCAGCATCGTGACCGCGCCCTCGCCGTCGTCGTCGGCGGCGAGCACGTTGTCGATGACGTCGGCCATGCGGGCCCGCTCGGCCTCGACCGACGCCTGGTGGCGGCGTCTGCGCGCCGACGACTCCGGGTCGCCGAGCCGGTGGCGGGCGGCGTCCAGGAGCGGCAGGTCGGACAGTGTCCAGGCGTGGGGGTCGGTGCGCCGGAGCGTGCGCACCTCGTCGGGCCCGAGCCAGGGGGCGCACAGCCGCAGGTAGGCGGGGACGGTCCACAGGTCGCCGACGAGGTCCGTCGCCTCCAGGAGCGGCCAGGCGCGGTGGAGGGTGCCGACGAGCTCCCGGTCGAGCAGCAGCGCCTTGCGGAACTCTTCGGGCGGCACGTCGGCGTCGTTCTTGTCGGTGAGGATCGTCAGCAGCTCCTCCAGGATCTGGTCGCGGGCCTCGTTGTGCGGGGTGCCCGGCTCGACCGCGCGGAACGCCTCGGCCCAGTCGTCCGCGGTCAGCGGGACGTCCGACCAGGCGGTGGTGACGGTCATGGCCTCGGTGGGCGGGTCCTCGTAGAACCTGACGGCCGTCTCGACGGCCCGGACCATGTCCGCGGACGCCTTCAGGCGAGCCGCCTCGGGGTCGGTCTCGGCCGCCGCCGCGGGTCCCTCGGGGACGAGGTCCCGCACGGTGCAGGTCTGCACGCCCTCCTCGCCGAGGCTGGGCAGGACGTCGGCGACGTAGTTCAGGTACGGCTGGTGGGGGCCGACGAAGAGGACGCCGCCGCGGCGGTGGCCGAGTCGGGGGTCGGCGTACAGGAGGTAGGCGGAGCGGTGCAGGGCGACGACGGTCTTGCCCGTGCCGGGACCGCCGTCGACGACGAGCGCGCCCCGTGACCCCGCGCGGATGACGGCGTCCTGGTCGGACTGGATGGTGGAGAGCACGTCACGCATCCGGGCCGAGCGGGTGCCGCCGAGGCCGGCGATGAAGGCGGACTGGTCGTCGAGCGCGGCGTGGTTCTCCAGGCCGTCGGCGGTGAAGACCTCGTCCCAGTAGTCGCCGACGCGGCCGCGCGTCCAGCGGTACCTGCGGCGGCTGACCAGGCCCATCGGGCGGGCGTGGGTGGCCGCGAAGAACGGCTCGGCCGCGGGGGAGCGCCAGTCGACGAGCAGCCGGCGTCCGTCGCCGTCGGTGAGGCCGAGGCGGCCGATGTAGAGGGGTTCGGCGCCGTCCTCGCCGACGACGTGGCCGAGGCACAGGTCGAGGCCGAAGCGGCGCAGGGCGCGCAGGCGGGCGGTCAGCCGGTGGATCTCCAGATCCCGCTCCATGGCCGCCTGGCCGACGCCGCCCGGTGCCCTGCGTTCGGCGTCGAGGCGGTCGGACAGTTCGGCGATCGCCAGCTCCAGGCTCTCCGCGATGGCCGCGAAGTGCTTCTCGTCTCCGGCGATCAGCGCCGGGTCGGCCTTGGCCGCGAGGCTGTCGGGCAGGTGGAAGGCGCTGGTGGTCTGAGGCTGCATGTCTCCCGTTTCCGCAGGTCCTGGCTTCGAGGGGAGATTGTGCGGCACCACGGGGGCCTTGCCGCAAGCCCCCCGGTGCGCTATACGTTGAGAGTGGCGGAGGATGTGTCGTCTCCTCGCGCCGCCGGGCCGTGACGAAGACCGGCCCTCTTCCCCTCCCTTTCCGGCCCCGTGTGCCGGGTCGTCCGCATGCGCTCTCGGCAGGCCGGGCCGCGGGCTGGCAGGCTGAGGAGGCACGCTTCCCATGGCCACGGCTTCGGCCGGAACGAGAGGGAGTCCCCGTTGGACGGCGAGGCGATCCACGGTGAACTGGACGAGCGGGCGGGCGCGGTGGCGGAACGGGTGGTGGCCTGGCGGCGTCATCTGCACCGGCATCCGGAGCTGTCCAACCGGGAGGTGAACACGGCCCGGCTGGTGGCGGAGGAGCTGCGCGCGCTGGGTCTGGACGAGGTCCGCACCGGTGTCGCGGGACACGGGGTCGTCGGCGTCCTGCGCGGCGGTGCGGGCGGGGAGCGGGTGGCGGCGCTGCGGGCGGACATGGACGCGCTGCCGGTGCGGGACCTGTGCGGGACCGACTTCGCCTCGGAGGTGGTCGACGCCGACTACCCGGGCGGCCCGTTCCCGGTGTCGCACGCGTGCGGGCACGACTGCCACACCGCGATGCTGCTCGGTGCGGCCGCGGTCCTCGCGGGCGTCCGCGAACGGCTGCCGGGGACGGTCCTCTTCCTCTTCCAGCCGGCCGAGGAGGGCCCACCGGTGACCGAGGAGGGCGGCGCGCGGGCCATGGTGGAGGCCGGCGCGTGCGCGGACCCGGTGCCGACCATGGCCTTCGGGCTCCATGTGACGCCGTACCCCAAGGGGTACGTCGGGTACCGGATCGGCAACCAGTACGGCGCCTCCGCCCTCGTCCGGATCGTCGTCACGGGGAAGCAGACGCACGGTTCCACTCCGTGGCAGGGGATCGATCCGATGCCGGCCGTGGGGGCGGTGCTGACGGGGATCGGCCAGCTGTACCGACAGGTCTCCGCGTTCGACGCGGTCACCGTCTCCATCGGCCATGTCGAGGACGTCGGCCGCTTCAACATCGTCGGCCAGACCGTGACCCTGTGGGGCACGGTCCGCTGCGCCGTGGAGTCCGACATGGACGGGGTGCGGCGGCGCCTCACCACGCTGGCCGAGCATTCGGCGGCGGCGTACGGGGCGGCGGCCTCCGTGGAGTACCTCCAGCCCGTCCCCCCGGTGCACAACAGCGCGCCGTGGGTGGAGGCGGCTCTGCCCACGTTTCGCCGGGTGGCCGGCGGGGAGCGGGTGGTCGAGACGGGCGGCACCCTCGGGTACGACGACGTCTCCGAGTTCGTGGGCCGCTTCGGCGGGCTGTACGTGATGCTCGGCGTCCAGGACGCGTCCCTGGACCCCTCGGGCCGGCCGGTGCCGCTGCCCGGCGGGCGCGGTCTGGTCACCAACCACCACCCGCAGTTCTACGCGGACGACGACACGCTCGTCACGGGTGTCCGCCTCCACGCGCACGTGGCGTACGACCACCTGGCGGGGACGCTGGTGGCGTCCCGGGAGTCCTGACCGGCCGGCTGCCGACCCGGGTGGCCGGTCGGGCCGCCGCCCGGCCGACGGCCTCCACGAAGGCCCCGAGCAGGTCGGAGTCGGCGGCGGTCGGCCAGGCGAGGCCGTACGTGAGGGCCGGGACGTCGCGCAGCGGGACGTAGGCGATGCCGGGGCGGGGGTGGTAGACGGCTCCGCGTGCCGCGCCGGGGGCGGCGCCGCGGCCCGCCGAGACGTGGGAGAGGACCTCCTGCCAGGTGGCGGCGGCCGGGCCGCGGCCGATGGGCGCTCCGGAGGGGGTGGTGCGGGGGTAGTGGTGCTCGGTCCAGTAGTCGGGGACGGCGCCTTCGGGAGCGATGAGGTCGAGCCCGGCGAGGTCCTCCGCGCCGAGGGACGAACGCCCGGCGAGCGGATGGGCGGAGGGCAGGAGCAGCACCCGGTCGTCGGTGACGACGACGGGCCCGATGGTGAGGCCGGGCTCGCGCACCGGGAAGGTGACGAACTGGACGTCGAGCGTGCCGTCCCGGAGAGGGCGGACGCCCTCGTCGAGCGGGACCTCCCGGACGGTGATCTCGCAGGCGGGGTGGAGCACGAGGAGGGCGTCGGCGGCGGCCGTGAGCAGTTCGCCTCCCCAGGGTGTGCCGAAGCCGGCGCGCAGCCGCCCCTGGAGGCCGTGGCCCGCGGCGGTGGCGCGTTCGAGTGCGGCGCGCAGCTGCCGGTAGGCCGGCAGGAGGTCCTCCTGGAGGCGCCGGCCGACCGGGGTGAGGCGGACGCTGCGGCTGGTGCGGGTGAAGAGCGGGGTGCCGACGCGGCGCTCCAGCTTCTTGACGGTCTGGCTGACGCGGCCGGTGGTGACGCCGAGGCGTTCGGCGGTGCGTCCGAAGTGGAGTTCCTCGGCGAGCGTCAGGAACGCCTCCAGTTCGTACCGTTCGAGCACCACGCCTCCAGTCGTCGTTGAGTGTGGCTCAACGCCGCTTCGATGATCGCACCTTGTTCGGCCGGGGCGGCGACGGGAGCCTGGTGGGAGTCCCCGCCGCCCTATGGAAGAGAGTCCGTGGAACCGAGCCCCGCCGTCGCCCCCTCCCCCGCCCGGCCCGTGCACGTGCCGCTGCTCGCGGTGGCGGGCGCGGTCACCGTCGCGAACCTCTACTTCCCGCAGCCGCTGCTGGCCGCCGTGGCGCGCGGCCTGGAGGTCTCGGAGCGGACGGCGGGCCTGATCGCGCCGGCCGCCCAGGTGGGCTACGCGCTCGGCCTCCTGCTGCTCGTCCCGACCGCCGACACCGCCCGGCTGCGGCGCCTCACCTTCGTGCTGCCGGCCCTCACGAGCACGGCCCTGCTCGTGGCCGCGGCGGCGCCCGACGTCGTCACGCTGACGGTCGCGACGCTCGCCCTGTCCACCACGACGGTCCTCCCGCAGATCCTCACGCCGGTGGCGGCGGTCCTCGCCGGCCCCGCGCGGCGGGGCCGGGTGGTGGCCCTGGTGGGCCTCGGCCTGACCTTGGGCTCGACCCTCTCCCGGACGGTCTCGGGCGCGGTGGCCGACGCGACCGGCAGCTGGCGGGCGGCGTACGTGGTGGCCGCGGTGGCGACGGCGGCCCTGCTGTTCGTCCTGCCGCGACGGCTGCCCGAGCGACTGGGACCGCCGGGACGCACGTCGTACGCCGCGCTCCTGGCAGGGCTGCCCCGGCTCCTCACCGCCCACCGGGAACTGCGGTTCGCGGCGGTGATCGGGGCGTGCGCCTTCGCCGCGTTCAGCGTCTTCTGGGCGGTCCTCGCCTTCCATCTCGCGGCGCCCCCGCTGGGATACGGACCGGGAGTGGCCGGCCTGTTCGGTCTGCTGACGCTGCCGGCGGCGCTGCTCTCCGCGACGGCGGGACCGCTCACCGACCGGTTCGGCGCGGGGGCGGTGAACGCCGGCGGGCTCGTCTGCGCCGGGCTCGGGCTCTCGGTGGCGGGGCTGGCTCCCGCCTCGCCCGCGGGGCTGGCGGCCGGGGCGAACCTGCTGGTGGTCGGGATCAGCTCGTGCCAGGTCGCGGCGCAGGCCAGGATCTTCGCCATCGGCCGGGACGTGGCCGCCCGTGTCAACACGGTCTTCATGCTGGCCACCTTCGGCGGCGGCGCCCTCGGCTCGCTGGCGGGCGGGTGGCTGTACGCGGCCCACGGCTGGCCGGCCGCGCTGCTCGCCGCCGGGGCCTGCGTCGCGGGCGGGCTCCTGGCGGTGGCCGGGTCGGCGCGCGCGGCGGTCCCGAGTTGCGTCCCGGACGTCACACGGGAGGCTGGGTGTATCCGCCCGCGCACCTCTCCGGAGGGCACCCCGCAGGGAGATTCATGATGTCGGACCTCACCGAGCTCGCCGACGAGCACCTGGCCGCGGCCCGCACCGCCGCGCACGGGCGCAGCGCCCATCTGGTGATGCACGACGGGGTGCTGCGGCAGACCGTCATCGCCCTGACCTCGGGCACCTCCCTCGACGAGCACAACGCGCCCCCCGCGGCCAGCCTCCAGGTGCTGCGGGGCCGCGTGAAGCTGACCTCGCCCGGGTGGGCGCAGGAGATGGCGGCGGGCGCGCTCCGGATGATCCCCAAGGAGCGGCACGGCCTGACGGCCCTGGAGGACGCGGTGGTCCTGCTGACCGCCGTGAACGACTGACGACGCCCCGGAACCGCGCCCCGGGCCCACCCCTCGGCCCGGCGGGCCGACGCGTCACTCGGTCGCGTCGAGGTCCTCGGCGTAGTGCTCGATGGCCGACCGGTACTGCCGTACGGACGGGTCGTCGCTGGTGGCCGCGAGGAGCCGCAGGAGGAGCCGGGCCGACGCGTGGTGACGGCCGGTGTTGTACAGCGCCATCGCGAGGAAGGCGCGCAGCGCCCCGTCCTCGGGGAACTCCTCGGAGGCTGCGGTCAGCAGGGCGACGGCCTCCTCGTACCGGCCGAGGATCCGGTAGGTGCTGCCGAGGCCGAGCAGGGCGCCGCGCCGGTCGTCGGGGGTGAGCCCGCGGCCCGCGAGGGCGCGCTCGTAGTAGGGCACGGCCGCCGCCTCCCGGCCGAGGACGTCGTGCGCCCAGGCCGTCTGGTAGGCGACCTCGGCGTCGTCGGGCCACCGGGCGGCGAGTACGACGAGCCGCTCGCAGGCCTCGTCCTTGCGGCCCCGCTCGCGCAGCGCGACCGCCTCGGCGAGCGCGACGGTCCTCTCCTCGGAATGCTCCATGACGCCATCGTCGCAGGCGACGACCGGGGCGACGGACGCGGGCCCGGCCGGCACGGTGCGGGTCCGGCGCCGGACCCGGCGTCCGATTTCAAGATCATCACGTGCAGAATGGCCCGTATGGCGATAACGAACATGCCCACCAAGGCAACGATCGACGACGCCGCGGCCATCAGCCGCGCCCTCACCCGCGCCTTCGACGACGACCCGATGATGCGATGGTTCTTCCCCGACGCGTCCACCCGCGCGACCGCGCTGGAGCGCTACTTCACCATCCTCTTCACCCGGCAGTACGTCCTCCACGGCGTGTGCGAGCGCACCGAGGCGGCCGCGGCGTTCTGGGTGGCGCCCGAGGCCCAGGACAAGGCCGTGCCCGACGCCGAGACCATCCGGCAGCTCACCGAGATCCTCGGCGACCGGGCCGGGCTGTTCGGCGAGGCCGTCGAGACGGCCGCCGCCCACACGCCGCGGGAGCCCCACTGGTCGCTGGCGCTGATCGGGGCCGATCCCGCCGCCCAGGGCCAGGGGCAGGGGTCCGCCCTGCTGCGGTCGGGCCTCGCCAAGGCCGACGCGGCCGGCATGCCCGCCTATCTGGAGTCCTCCAAGGAGTCCAACCTCCCGGTGTACGAGCACTTCGGCTTCACCGTGCGCGAGGAGCTCCGGCTGCCGGGCGGCGGGCCCACCTTGTGGGGCATGTGGCGCGAGCCGCGCCCGACCGACTGAGCCGGGGAGGGAGCGGGCCGGTCGGGGGCGACGTCACCCCCGACGGGCCCGCGCCCACGAGGGGCGGCACACGGACGTACCCCGCCACCGCGCGGCGGCGGGGTCCGCGTACCCGCCCGGCGTCTGTGCGAGCGGCGGGAGCACCGTGACACTGCCGGGGGCCGAGGACGCGGGCCGGGAATGGCTGCGGGACCTGGCTGCTGCGGCCTCGGCCCCGCCCCTCCCGGACGGGGACGCGCCCCCGGAGAGACCGCCGTCAGGCGCCAGCGTCTGCACGCGTGCCCTGCGGGACAGGGGCCCGTGGGGATGCCCCGGGCCGTTCCGGCCCGTGCGCCGGGGGGGGGCCGCCTCGGTGGGGCTTTCCGGCCGTTCCAGCTGCGGCCGGGACCGCCTCAGTGGGGCTTCTTGGACCATTCGAGCGTGACGCGCAGACTCGCGTGGGCGCTTCCCTGGACGACGAGGGCCGTGAGCCGGCCCGCGTCCAGGCCCAGTTGGCAGCCGAACTCGACGGTGGCCCGGTCCGGTGCCGCCTGGTGCAGCGCGTCACCGATCCGGCCGGCGAAGGCGGAGAGGGCCTCGGTGACCGCCGAGAGATCGGGCATCCGGTCGCCGATGCCCTCGGGCTCCCACTCGGGGTCGAGCCGTCGCGCCTCGACGAAGAGCGTGGCGTCCCCGACGGCGACCCTGGTGACGTCCGGCATCGAGGCTCCCTGCGGTCGACGGGTGCTGACAGGACGTCAGTATCACCGAGGGGTACGGGGTCGGGGCGCCCATCGGCGCGGCGGCGTGGCGCGGGAGGGGGCGGCCACAGGCTCCTCCGCCCGGCGCGGCGGGCCCGTCAGAGTTCCGGACGGAGGATGCCGGCGGAGGGGCCGGCCGCCGCGACGGTGGCGCCGGGCGCGAAGGCGCTGCCGCGCTGCCACTCGGGCCAGCTGAGGTTCCAGTCGCCGAAGCCGTTGTCGAACGGCGTCATGGGCGCCCCGTATCCGTTGACGAAGCTGACGAGGTCGCCCTCGCGGACCGTGTCGAACAGCCAGGCGGCGTCCTCGGTGCTCATGCCGGTGCAGCCGTGGCTGACGTTCTCGGCGCCCTGCGCGTCGACCGACCAGGGCGCGGCGTGCAGGTACTCGCCGCTCCAGGTCACCCGGGTGGCCCAGCGGACCTTGAGGTCGTAGTAGTCGCGGCTGCCGCGCTTGATCCCGATGGAGTCGCCCCGCATCCGGACCGTCGGCTCCTTGCCGAGGACGACCTTGATGCCGCTCCGGGTGCGGTAACCCTCCTTGCCGGTGGTGACCGGCAGGGTGCGGAGGACCCGGCCGTCCTCGCGGACGGTCATGGTCAGGGCGCCGATGTCCGTGACCGCCTCGATCCGCGGTCCGGTGGTGAAGGTGACGGGGCTGGAGGGGCCGCCGAAGAGCCCGCCGCCGACCCGCACGCCGTCGAGCCCGCTGCGGACGTGGACGACGGCGCGGGAGGGCCAGAAGGTGCGGGGCCGGTAGTGGAGGGTGGTGGCGTCGACCCAGTACCAGGCGCCCTCGACATGGGGTTCGGCACGGACGTCGAGGGCGCGTTCGACGGCGCGCCGGGCCGCGGGGTCGCCGGCCGGCACGGGGTGGCTGAGCTCCGCGGTGACCGGCTGGCCCACGCCGTAGGTCCGGCCGTCCTCCGGTCCGAAGTCGACCGTGAGCCGTTCCCCCGCCGGTGCGGCGGCCGTGCGGAAGTCCAGGCGGGCGAGGTCGCGGTGGATCCGTCCGCCGTCGGGGCGCTCGACGACGAGGCGCGCGGCGAGCACGGCGTCGGCGGGAAGCGCGCCCGCGCTGGTCCACCGGGTGCGGTCGGCGCTCGCCGATCCGGCGACCCGGCGGCCGCGCCGGTCGGTGACGGTCACGTCGGCCAGGACGCCGGGGGTGCGGAGCGCGATCTCCACGGGTCCGGTCACCCGCCGGTCGATCAGGAACGGGGCTCCGGTGAGCACGGGCCCGCCGGCCAGCTCGACGGTGCGCCGGGGCACGGAGCAGAGGCCGGTGCCCGCGGAGCAGCCGTCGACGGTGATGATCGCGGTGGGATCGGGGGCGAGGAGGGGACGGGGTTCCCGGCCGCCGGGCGACTGGGCCGCCGTACCGACGAGGACGGCTCCGACGGCCAGGGACAGCGCTCCCCACCCTCGTACGTATCTGCGTGACGGCACGTCGGACACCCTCCCCTTCCGGACGACGACGCCGGCGGAGGACGCCGACCCGATCATCAGAACCGATGAACCTACAGAAAGATGATCAAGGCGCCGGGCGTGGCGGCGGAGTACCGGGCGAGACGACTCGAATGGGTCAGCGGGCGGGCTCGGGAAGCTCCTCGCCGGTCTCCAGGAGGGACTTGAGACTGGCGATCAGCGCGGGCCACCCCTCGGCGATCAGCCCCTTGATGGTCCCGTCCGGCTCCAGGTCGCCGTGGGTGACGGTGAGCTTGACGATGTCGCCGGAGGGCTCGATCGCGAACGTCACCCGTGACCTGCGCTCGGCGGCGAGGCGCTCGTGGACCTCGTGGCCGAGGCCGACGGCCTCGGCCCAGGCGGGGGTGAAGGTGTGCCAGGTGTAGGAGAGGAGGCGGCCCGGTTCGGCGGCGAGGACGACCTGCTCCGGGTCGGACGTGCTCCGGCCGCCTTCGTCCCAGACCATCGGTGCTCCGGCGGTCCAGTCGGTCTCGAAGGCCACGCCCCAGTAGCGCCGGGTGAGCTCGGGGTCGGTGAGTGCCTTCCAGAGGTCGTCGGGAGTCGTCCGGATGTAGGTGGTGTAGACGAACGAGTCGCTGTCCATCGCGCTGCCCCTCGGATCTGCTCCCCCGCGGCCTGCCCCCTTTCAAGCGTGGCAGGCACCGTACGGACGTGCCAGCGAAGCACACCCGACCGGCCGCGGGTGCCCCGGTGATTAGGTGCGGAGGAAACTATTCAACGTGCTGCTAGCGTGTCGGAATGTCGCTCAAGCACGCCGTTCTCGCCGCTCTCCTGGAGGGCGAGGCATCCGGATACGACCTGGCCAAGATCTTCGACGTGTCCGTCGCCAACTTCTGGGCTGCGACCCCGCAGCAGCTCTACCGCGAGCTGGACCGACTCGACGAGGCCGGTCTGATCACGGCCCGCGTGGTGGAGCAGGAACGGCGCCCCAACAAGCGGATGTTCCGCCTCACCGAGCCGGGACTGCGGGACCTGGCGGACTACACGTCGACACCGCCGCGGCCCAGCGCCGTCCGCGACGAGCTGCTGGTCCAGGTGCAGGCCTGCGACGAGGGCGACACGACGGCGGTCCGCGGCTTCGTCGCGCAGCGGATGGAGACGGCCCGGGACAAGCTGGCCCGCTACGACCGGCTGCGCGAGTGGATGCTCGCCGGGCGCGACGAGGAGACCTACCTCGTCGAGGCGGAGCGGGTCGGGCCCTATCTGACGCTGATGCGCGGCCGGTTCTTCGAGGAGGAGAACCTGCGCTGGGGCGAGCGCGCCCTGGAGGTGCTCGACCGCCGCGCGGCCGCGCGGGGCGGAGCGGCCGCCCGGACCGAGGCCGCCCCCCTGTCCTGACCCGCGGCCGTGGCCCCATCTCTCCCCCGGCGTTGTCCCACCCCTGTGTACCGCCGGGGGCTACTCTGCGGTAGCGTCACCGACCGGCCACCGGAGGTGCCGGTGGCGGTGCGGGTACGGATCGGGGACGGGCTTCATGAATGTCGGTGACCTCGTCGAGGACTTCAGCCTTCCGGACGAGACGGGTGCGGAGCGCTCGCTCACCGGCCTCCTCTCCGAGGGGCCGGTCGTCCTCTTCTTCTACCCGGCGGCCATGACGCCCGGGTGCACGGCCGAGGCGTGCCACTTCCGCGACCTCGCGGCCGAGTTCCGCGCCGCCGGCGCGCTCCCCGTCGGCATCAGCTCCGACGACGTGGCGCGGCAGCAGGAGTTCTCCGAGCGGCACTCCCTGGGCTACCCCCTGCTCTCCGACCCCGAAGGCGCCATACGCGAACGATTCGGAGTGAAGCGCGGGTTCTCGCTCGCCCCCACCAAGCGGGTCACGTTCGTGATCGGCCAGGACCGCCGGATCGTCGAGGTCGTCCGCAGCGAACTGCGCATGAGCGCCCACGCGGACCGCGCCCTGGCGGCCCTCCGGCGCGGCTGAGAGCGGGGGCCGGCCCGAGGCCGAGACCCCGGGTCGCCGTCCATTCGACCATGCTCGCCGGCGGTCCGCGCGCCGGGCGGCCACGACGTGCGGTCCCGCGGGGGCTGGGTGAGACTCACTCCGACACCAGGCCTCTCCCGGCCGGGTGGGAACGGAGTGCGCAGGAATGGACGACTACCCCCTCCTCGACGTCTTCTGGACCATGCTGTGGTTCTTCATCTGGATCATGTGGCTGTTCCTGCTGTTCAAGGTGATCACGGACATCTTCCGCGACCACGAGCTGCACGGCTGGGGCAAGGCCGGCTGGCTGATCTTCTGCATCGTGCTCCCCTACCTCGGCGTACTGGTGTACGTCATCGCCCGCGGCAAGGGCATGGGCCGGCGTGACATCAAGCAGGCCAGGGAGAGCGAGGCCGCCTTCCAGGACTACATCCGGAAGACGGCGGGGACGGCGCCCGCCGGCGGCACCGGCGAGGAACTGCACCGGCTGGCGGAGCTGAAGGAGAAGGGCGCCATCACCCCGGAGGAGTTCGAGAAGGCCAAGGCGAAGATCCTGGCCTGACCGGGCGCGAGGAGGCGGACGCGGGTGCGGAAGGAGACCGGGACCCCGGCGGCCGGGCTCGCGGGTTCCCTGCTGCGGGAGGTGGCGGCGGACCCGGGCAGGCTGCCTGAGTCCCTGGCCTCCTTCGCCCTGCGCCACATGGGGCCGGGCGCCGCCACCGCCGTCGACCGCCTGCGGGCCGCCCACCCGGGAGCCGACACGGCGACGCTGCGGGCCCTCGTGCTGACGCGCGGGCGACGGGCGGTGACCGCCGAAGGGGCCTTCGTCGGGGGCCCCTTCCTGCTGTTCGTCCCCGTCGCCTTCTGCGGGGCCCTGCTCTCGCAGGCGCGCATGGTCCTCGAGCTGGCCGCGATCGAGGGACGGGACGCCGAGGACCCGGAACGGGCGGCCGAACTGCTGGTCCTCCAAGGCGTGTACGGGGACACCGCCGCGGCCCGTGCGGCACTGCGGACCGCTCCGCCCACCGTCCGGACGGCCGGGTCCCGGCCCCGCGGCAGACGGGCGTCCCTGTGGGACCTGGTGATGAGGATGGCGCGGCTCCTCGGCCTGCTCACGCCGGGCGGTGAGGGGCCAGGGCGCCTCGTCCGTCTCGGGCAGTACGCGCTGACGGGTGCAGTATTCCTCGTCGGCCTGGTCGCCCCCCTCGTGTGGCTCCCCTACCTGGCCGTCGCGTACTGGCGGGCCACCAACCGCCTCACCGACCGGGCGACGGTCTTCTACGCAGGCTCCCGCGACCTCCGCCCGCAGCGCCGCGTCCGCGTCGACGCGTCCATGGCCGTGGCCCTGCTGCGCGCGCTCGGCTCGCTTCTCGTCCCGGCCGTCGCGGTGTTCCTGGTCGTCACCACGGACCTCAGGACCGCGGGCGCCCGGTGGCCGGTGATCGCCCTCGTCCTCGTCGCCGGCTGCCTGCTCACGGGCGGCTGGTGGCTGTGGCGGCGGCTGAAGCGCCGACCCACCCCCTGAATGCGTATTCCAGATGCCATTTTGATACGGTCACGCCGTGAGGCTGACGAAGTTCACCGACCTGGCGCTCCGTGCCGTGATGCGCCTGGCGGTCACCGTACCGGAAGAGTCCGTCACCACCCGCGAGGTGGCGGAGTCGATGGACGTGCCCTACGCCCACATGGCGAAGGTGGTCACGCGGCTCCAGCACCTCGGCGTGGTCGAGGCGCGGCGGGGACGGGGCGGCGGTCTCGCCCTGACGGAGCTGGGGCGACGCTCCTCGGTGGGCTGGCTGACCCGCACGCTGGAAGGCGATGAGGAGGTCGTCGCCTGCGAGGGCGACCCCCCGTGCCCCCTGCGCGCCGCGTGCCGGCTGCGCGGGGCGCTCCGGGAGGCCCAGGAGGCGTTCTACCGGGCGCTCGACCCCCTGACCGTGGCGGAGCTCGTGACCTCGCCGACCGGACCGCTGCTGCTCTCCCTCACCTCACGCCCCGCCGACTGATCCACTCGCCCTCCCGGGCGCCTTTCGCAGCTTTTTAAATACGTAGATCATTTACCAGATTGGAAGTTCCCATGCTGTCCGAGCAGGCCATTCCGGTCGTCCGCGCCACCCTGCCCGCCGTCGGCGGGGCCCTCGACCAGATCACCGAGCGGTTCTACTCGCGCCTCTTCGCCGCGCACCCCGAACTGCTCCGCGACCTGTTCAACCGGGGCAACCAGGCCAACGGCGAGCAGCGCAAGGCACTCGCGGGCTCCATAGCGGCGTTCGCCGTCGCCCTGCTCGACCACCCGGACAGCCGCCCCGACACCATGCTGTCCCGCATCGCCCACAAGCACGCCTCGCTCGGCGTGACCTCCGCGCAGTACAAGGTGGTGCACGAGCACCTCTTCGCCGCCATCGTCGAGGTCCTCGGCGAGGCGGTCACCCCGGAGGTCGCCCGGGCCTGGGACGAGGTGTACTGGCTGATGGCGAACGCGCTCATCGCCGTGGAGGCCCGTCTCTACCGCGAGACCGGCGTGCCCGAGGGCGAGGTGTGGCGCTCCCTGGAGATCGCCGGACGCCAGGAGGAGACTGCCGACACCGCCTCCTTCACCCTGCGGCACCACGACGGCACACCCACCCCCGCCTTCCGGCCCGGCCAGTACGTGAGCGTGCGGGTGACCCTGCCCGACGGCGCCCGGCAGATCCGCCAGTACAGCCTGTCGTCCGCCCCCGGCCGCCCCGAGTGGCGGATCACCGTCAAGCGCGTCGACGGCGACCCCGCGGGCGAGGTGTCCTCGTGGCTGCACACCCACGCCCGTGAGGGCGACCGCGTGGAGGTGTCGGCCCCGTTCGGCGACCTGGTCCTGCCGGAGGGCGACGGTCCGCTGCTGCTCGCGTCCGCCGGCATCGGCAGCACCCCGATGCTGGCCATGCTCGACCACCTCGCGGCCACCGGGTCCGCCCGCCCGGTCACGGTCGTCCACGCCGACCGCTCCCCCGCGTCCCATGCCCACGCCGCGGAGCTGCGACGGCTCGTCGACGCGCTGCCGCACGCGACGCTGGAGCTCTGGTACGAGGAGCCGGGCGACTCGGGCGCCCGCCCGGGCCGCGCGGACGTCACGGCGCTCGACCTGCCCACGGGCACGACCGCCTACCTCTGCGGCCCGCTCCCCTTCCTCCGCGCGGTGCGCGGCGACCTCCTCGGCTCCGGCACCGCGGCGGCCGACATCCACTACGAGGTGTTCGGACCCGACCTGTGGCTCGGCGCCGAGAACTGAGGACGCTTCATCGAATGACCTTCGATCCCTGTGCGTCATAGCGCTGCCGCTACGGATACTGCATAGTGAGATTCCAGATCGGCCTCGCAATCAGCGGGTGTGAGATTCCAGATCGGCCTCGCAATCAGCGGGTCCGGAGCGAATGGACGGCAGCGATGGGATCGTTCGGATCAGCAGTCGGGGGCAGGACCGCCAGGCGGCCCGTCCGCGGGATCGCCCTCGACATCGGCAGCTCCCGGACCCGGGCCTGGGCGCCGGGGGCGGGCGTCTTCGCGGACGTGCCGAGCGGTCCGGTACGGCGCGGCCGCGTCACCGACTCGGACTCCCAGCTCCGACTGCTGCGCCGGCTGACCGCCTCGGCCCCGGGTGACGACGGGCACGACACCGTCGTGATGCTGACCCACCCGGTCCTCGCCGGCCCCGGCGAGCGGGAGGAGGCGCGCCGGATGGTCGACGCCCTGGGCCCGGCCCGGGTCATCGCCGTGGACAGCGCCCGCGCGGCGGCGGCGTACGCTGCCCCGCCCGGCGACGGCCCGCTGCTCGTGGTCGACCTGGGCGCCCAGTTGACCGAGGTCACCCTCGTCGTGGACGGTCTGGTCGAGGACGCCCGCCTCGCGGAGGTGGGGGTCGACGACGTGCCCGAGACCGGACGGGTACCGGACACGATCGCCGGGACGGCCGCCGACCTGGTGAGCGACCTGTGGCGGCACGACCGCACCGGAGCGGTCCGTGGCGCACTGCGCCGCGGGGTGCTCGTGACGGGCGGCGGTGCCCTCCGTCTCGACGTGACCGGACGCCTCGCACACCTCCTGCGGTCCCGGGTCCGGCTGGCCAACGACCCCGCGACCAGTGTCGTCCGCGGTGCCGGCCTCATGCTCACCTCCGTCCTCCGGCACCCGACCGGGCCCCTGAGCCGCGGCTGAGCTCAGGGACACCGGGCCCCCGCACCGGCCCGAGGACCGATGCGGGGCATCACGGGTACCGGTCAGCCTCCGGTCGACCAGATGAGGGAGTCACAGAACTCTCCGCTGGGGCATTCCGCGGCCCGCGCCGCGCCGGCGAGGGCGAGGCCGGCGGTCGCGGCAAGGAGCGCGGCGGCTGTCGTCACGAGACATCGCTTCACGAGAGGTGGGGCCTTTCTGCGGGTGGTGCGGAGACGGCCGTCGCGAGGGGAGGCGGTTCGGACGACGGCGGCCGCGACGCGGGCAGCGCGACGACCCTGAGCAGCGCGCGGTCGCGCAGCTGGCGGTTGGCGGCGAGTTCGTCCCGGTGCAGGGTGCGAACCCGGGCCAGTTCGGCGGGCTCCAGCCGCTTGCGCACCTCGTCGAACCCGCTCTCGCGGGCGCATCGGGCGGCGACGGCCAGGTCCGGGCGGTCGGGACGGGGGCGGTCGGGCGGGGCGGCGCACCGCGTCCAGCGGGCGAGCGCCGCACGGTGAGCAGGGTCCGCGCGCATCCGGGCCTGCGCCTCGGCCCGGACGTTGTCGACGGTGACCTGCACACGGAACCAGCGCCGCTGGTCGCCGTAGAGCAGCCGCCGGGCGGCTCCGAGGCAACCGTCCTCGTGCGCGCTGACGGTCGCCCCCGTGGTCAGGGTGACGGACAGTTCCCGCGGGCCGGCGCCGAAGAGCGCCGCCTGGAGGGCCCGGTCCTCGTCCGGTGCACGGGGCCTGGCCGACAGGGTGATGCCCCGGTCGCCGAGGCAGTCGGCGACGAGCCGGTGCTCCGCCGCCTTCAACAGTTCGCCCTGCGCGGCCGGGGAAGCCGGCATGCCTGGGCCGCCCACCCCTGCCGGGCCTCCCGGGCCGACCACGGTGCAACCGGAGAACAGCAGCGCGGCCGCGGCCGTGAGGGACGCGCGACGGATGCGTCCGGCGGTGCTGAGCATGAGATCCCCCATCGATCGCCCCTGGTCAAAGGGGCCTGTCGGTGATCGTCAGGCTCCCCGGGGTGATCACTGCCCGGAGGCTCGGCAGCCATGCGGATGCTCACTCGAACGAGTCGAACGCGCCGGGGCGTGCGCCGTTCACGCGCCGTCGACGTGCCGTGTGGGCGGCCAGGGACGGGGACGATTGATGCCCGGCGCGGATATCCGGCGAGTCGGCGGGCGGGTGGCGTGTCACAGCCGGCCGACATCCCGCTGCTCACCCCAGGCCGCCGATCGCCCCGCGCAGGCCGCACGCCGCCTGCCGTCGGCTCGGCGATGCGGCGATGCGGCGATGCGGCGATGCGGCGATGCGGCGATGCGGCGATGCGGCGATGCGGGAACGACAAAGCCCCGGTTGGACGGGGGATTCCAACCGGGGCCGATCGCCGTGACGGTGAAGAGCGGTCACCTCTGGGGGGGACCTTGGGGACCGGACCCCTTCGCAGTCACATACGTATGAACGGTAAACCTTTCCCGAATGTTCCGAGAGGTCCGCGGTGGGCGATGTGAGTCACCTCACCCGATTTCCGCCGGAGGGCGACCTGCGGTGTCAGTCCTTCTCCGGGCGGTAGACGGCGCCCGGCTCGGCCTTCCCCGGCGCGAGGAGTTCCGGGACCGTCACGAAGGTGAAGCCGCGGCGCTTGAGCTCGTCGATGATCGACGGAACGGCCGGGACCGTTCCGTCGTATATGTCGTGGAGCAGGATGATCCCGTCCTGGTGCGCCTGGTCGAGCACCCGCTGCCGTATGAGGCCGGAGTCGGTGGTGGAGTAGTCCTTGGCCGTGATGCTCCACAGGACCTGGGCGAGCCCCAGCTCACGGCTGACGTCGGACACGGTGCCGTCGGTGCGGCCCTGCGGCGGGCGCATGAGGGTCGGCTTCCGGCCGGTGATCTTCTCGACGGCGTCCTGGGTGCGCGACAGCTCGTCACGGACGTCGGCGGCGTCGAGGTCCGTCAGGATGCGGTGGGTCCAGGTGTGGTTGGCGACCTCGTGCCCCTCGTCGGCGATCCGCTTGACCACCCCGGGATAGCGGTCGACGTGCTTGCTGCCGAGGAGGAAGAAGGTCGCGGGGACCTGCTTCTCCTTCAGGACGTCCAGGAGGTGGGGGGTGTCCTTGCCCGGTCCCGCGTCGAAGGTCAGCGCTATGCACTTGACCTTGGCGCAGTCGACGCGCCGCGTCGTCGAGCCCGCCTTGCCGTCCATTCCGGCCTCGCTCCGCGCGTCCTGAGGGGTGACCGTGTCGACGCCGCAGGAGCTGAGCGTGAACATCAGCGAGGCGGCGACGAGCAGGGAGGCGGTCGTTCCTCCGCGTCGGCCCGGCCTGAATCGGAGCATGGTGGAACCCGCTTTCCCCGTAGTGGTCTCGGTACAGCCGCGGCCGCCTGGTCAGGGCGGGGCTCGCGACCGACAGGAACTCTACACACGGTGTATAGCGGGGAGACCGCCGGGGTGCGGGAGGGTGCACCGGGCCGTCGGCACACGGAATTCGGCCACGCGCGGACGCGCGGGCATATGAGCATACGGGCACAGGTAGACCCCGGACGGAACCCGTCCGTTCCGTCCGGGGTGTCCGGGCCTCCCGGTCAGCGGGAGGCGAGCAGCAGCCGGGCCTCGGTCTCCTGGTCTCCGGAGACGGCCTGATGGGACTGGATGTCGAAGCCCGCCGCGAGCACCTTCTGCACCTCGTCGACCGCGCGGTAGCCACCGGTGAGCGTGGCACCGACCAGTCCGGTCAGCGGCGTGGGGGCCACCTCCTGGCGGTCCCCGTCGGCGGTGTCGAAGGTGGCCGTCCAGACGGTGGGCGCGGGCCCGGTGGCCGCCTGGGGGCTCGGTGTGGCCATGTCCTCCAGCCGGTAGACCCGGTCGAGGACGTCGAAGACGGCCTGGGCGTCCTCGCGGCAGCAGTCGCAGAGCTGCACGGTGACGTCGGTGTCGATGTGCAAGTCGTACACGTCGCTCATCTCCTCGCGGCCCGCCCGTCGCTCGTGGTGCCACGTGGTCGTCGTGCCGGGCGATTGTCGTGCCACGTCTCCAGCATCCCTCGCGGGCCGCCCTCCCGCGAGGCCCGTGCCCTCGGTCAGCCGCCCCCGGTGATCACGTCGACGGTGTCGGCCTCCGAGGCCGGCTTGTCGGGACGGTGGCGGACGACGCGCGCGAAGCGCAGGGTGACGCCGGCCGGATACCGGGTCGAGCGCTGGAGGCCGTCGTAGGCGATCTCCACGACGAGCTCGGGTCTGACCCGCACCGTGAATCCGTCGTCCTCCACGGCGAGTTCACCCAGCCGCTCGGTCTGCCAGCGCAGCATCTCGTCGGTGAGCCCCTTGAACGTCTTGCCGAGCATGACGAACCCCCCGTCCGCGGCGCGCGCCCCGAGGTGGAGGTTGGAGAGCAGCCCGGTCCGGCGGCCGTGGCCCCGCTCGACGGCGAGAACGACGAGGTCGAGGGTGTGGACGGGCTTCACCTTCAGCCACGTGCGGCCCCGCCGCCCGGCCACGTAGGGCGCGTCCAGCGCCTTGACGAGCACGCCCTCGTGCCCTCGGGCCAGCGTCGAGGTGAAGAACCGCTCGGCCGCGTCGGTCTGCCCGGCGTCGGCCGGGTCGGTGACGACGGTGCGGCGCACCCGGTGGGCCTCGGGAAGCAGGCGGGCGAGCACCTCGTGCCGCTCTTGACCGGGCCGGTCGATCAGCTCCTCGCCGTCCACGGCGAGGACGTCGAAGAAGACGGGCGTCAACGGCAGGGCAGCGTGCGCCCCGGCCACGTTTGTGCGGGAGCCGACCCGGGACGCGATGGACTGGAAGGCCACGGGGCGCCCGGTGCCGGGGTCGAGCGCGATCACCTCGCCGTCCAGGATGAACCGGTCGGCCTCCACGGCCAGGGCCGTCGCGACCACCTCGGGAAGGCGGACGGTGATGTCGTCGAGCGAACGGGTGTGGACCCGCACGTCACCACCGATCCGGTGGACCTGGATGCGGAAACCGTCGAGCTTCTCCTCCACCGCGCACGGCCCCAGCGCCTCGATCGCCTCGGTCACGGAGCCCGCCGTGTGGGCGAGCATCGGCTGCACGGGGCTTCCCACCCGCAGCGTGAAGCGTTCGAGCGCCGCGGGTCCCTCGGCGAGCACCGCCTGGGCGACCGGGGGCAGGGAGCCCTCCAGCATCACCGCGCGCCGCAACTCGGCCGCCGGCACGGCGGCCGCTCGCGCGACCCCGTCCAGGGCGACGGCGTCCAGGGCCCCCTGCCGTACCTCACCGGTGAGCAGCCGCAGCAGCAGCTCCTGTTCCTCGGGGCCCGCGGCGGCGAACAGCGCGTGGACCAGCCGGGTCCGCTCGGCCCGGGACCCGGCTCCGGCGACGGCGGCAAGCTCCGTCAGCGCCGCGTCGACCCGGTCGAGCGTGAGTCCGGGCCGCTCGGCAGGCGGGACAGCAGGGGGGACGACGTCCTTGAGCACGCTCCACCCGACGCCGATCCGCCCCTGCGGGAGCCGGCCCGACAGATACGCGATGACGAGCGGACTCTCGTCCGGCTCCGCCTCCGCGAACAGGTCGGCGAGCAGCGCGATCTTGCGGGAGCGCGCCGAAGCCGCGGCGACCTCCCGGGACACCTCAGCGACACGGGCCAACAGCATGGGGCCATCCTCCCCACGCCCCGCCCCCACCGCACCCCGACTTCCCCCACCTGCTCCGGCTTCCCCTGCATGCTCCGGCTTCCCCTGCATGCTGCGGATTCCTCCGTCGCACCCGCCAGCCGCCGGCCCGGCCGCACGGACATCCATTCCACTACACCGGTCGCGGATGTCCCGGCGAAGCGCCGTCGACCCGGCGGACGGTCCAGGCGGCCGACACGGGCAAGGGGCAGGGGCAAGGGGCAGGGGCAAGGGGCAGAGGGCAGGCGGCAGGACGCAGGGCGCAGGGCGCAGGGGCGATCGTCCCCCCCGTGCCGGTCCCCTCAGGGCCAGGACACCGAGCCGCTCGCCCGTCGGGTCCGCGCCGCTCCCGTCCCCCTCCGCCGACGGAGCCGGTCGAGAAGGCGGGGCCGCTCCGCACGCCCCGGCGGCCGGTCGGGGCCTGCCGCACGACCGGGACCGGGGCCCGGGCCGGCCGCCGAGGCGTGCGGTCGCCCCGGCCGACTGGGTGTCGGCGGATGAGCCTCACGAGGCACGGGAGGGGAATCCATCGGTGGCTCCGAGGGCGGCGGCATGATCGCCACGACCCGTTGTGCGGCGTCGGCGTCCACGTCCGTCGTTCGCCGGACCCGCGGGCCCGGCCCCATCGCGCCGGTCCAGCCGCCGGCCCACCCACCGGTCCAGCCGTCACCCGACGCGGGCAGAGGAGGCTCACCGGCCGTCCTCGTTACGGAGGCGAAGGGCGCCGCCACCCGTTCCGGCACCGGCGCCCGAGACGCATCCCGCTCGGACTCCGGCTCCGAGGGAAGCGAGAGCCGCGCCGCGGCCGAGTCGACGAGCCCGACGGGCTCAGCAGCCGCGACGGACGCAGCGGACGCGACCGGCCCGGCAGGCGCGACGCGACCGAATCCCGCGCTCAAGTCGCCGGGATGCGGCGCCTGTCGCCGTGCACGCGCCTCGTCCAGGGCCAGCGCGAGACTCATCCGCTGCCAGAGGATCTCATCCGGTTCGTCCGCGAGGACGAGCCGTTCGGCGACCTCCCGTGCGGTGGCCGCCGTCGGCATTCCGGACGGCGGCGGGGGACGCAGCCGGTCCATGTGGGCGCGCTCGTAGGGGTCGTCGACGACCTCGGCCACCTGGACGGGGTCGAGCAGCGAGGCGATGGCGGCGGCGCGGGCCCAGGGGTCGTCGGTGGCGCGGAGCAGCAGACCGAGCCGCCGGGCCCGCCAGTTCCTGGGGCGCCGGTCCTCGTGCGCGGCGAGGCGTTCGCGGAGGTCGAGCGGCAGGCGGCCGGTGAGGAGCGCCGGCCCGCGGACTCCGAAGTCGACGACCTCCTCCGCGAGGTAGGTCCAGACGACCGCCCGGTAGCGGTTCAGCGCGAACCGCACCGGGCTGAGGTGACCCGTACGGGCCAGCCGCGTGAAGCGTTCCGGAGTGATCGACAGGAGCGCGGCCGCCTCCCCCGTACCGACCGTGCGCACGCGGTCGCGCAGGCCGACGGGGAAGTCGGGTGCTCCTCTGAGGCGGTCGAGCTCGGAGCGCTCGACCCGCCTCCGTCCGCCTTCGCCCGTCGGCACCGTCCTCACCACGCCCAGTTGGACGGCGAGCCGGAACTCATCACGCCTCAGTTCCAGTTCCTGTGCCGCCCGCCCCGGTGCGACCGTGCGCACCCCTTCTTCCACCGTCATCCTGCGGCCCTCCCCCTCACGTCGGTGCTCTCTCGTGCCGCGGATCCCTCGGACCCACATCGAGAACGTAACGCAGAGTGATCAGACCCGCGCGGCCTGTGGACAACGGCCTGTGGACAACGGCGCGAAGGAGAAGGGCGCAAGGCGAACGGACCGCGGACCTCAGGCCGGTAAGCCATCCGGTCCCGGGCGGAAACGCCACGGGCCCGGGCGGACGCCACCCGGTCTGCGGCGCCCCGTCGTCAGAGCGCCCCGCCCGGCAGGCCGGGCTGGCGTGCCGCCACGCCGAGGTGCTCGCCGACACGATTGACCAGCAGGGTCATCTCGTAGGCCACCTGGCCGACATCGGCCTCCGCCGCGCTCAGGACGCAGAGGCAGCTGCCCTCGCCCGCCGCCGTCACGAAGAGCAGAGCGTCGTCGAACTCGACCATCGTCTGCCGCGGGCGACCTGCCTGGAAGTGCCGGCCAGAGCCGCGGGCGAGGCTGTGCAGGCCGGAGGAGACGGCCGCGAGGTGCTCGGCGTCCTCCCGCACGAGCCCGTTGCTCGCGCCCGTCACCAGACCGTCGTTCGACAGCACGAGCGCGTGCCGTATCGAGCCGACCCGCTGGGTCAGGTCGTCGAGGAGCCAGTCCAGTCCCTTGTCCAACGCCATCAGTGTTCCTCCCCCTGGTTGGTTCGTCCCCCGACGACCCGGTTCCCGTGGTCCCCGCGCCTCCGTGGAACGCCGTATCGCCGCAAGCCTTACGCACTGTCGTGAACAGGGCAAGCACGCACCACGCCCGCGCGTGCCGCAGGATGGGAGGCATGACCAGGATGACCGAGGAACAGTGGCGGGCCTTCGTGTCCGCGGGGACCCGTACCGGCAAGCTGGCGACCGTGCGCGACGACGGCAGTCCGCACGTCGTTCCGATCTGGTTCGTGCTCGACGGCGACGACTTCGTCTTCAACACGGGCAAGGGCACGGTGAAGGGACGCAACCTCGCACGGGACGGGCGGGTCTCCCTGTGCGTCGACGACGACACCCCGCCCTTCGCCTTCGTCACGCTGAGCGGACGGGCCGAAATCACCGAGGAGCCGTCCGAGTTGCTGCGCTGGGCCACACGGATCGCCGCGCGCTACATGGGCGAGGACCGGGCGGACTCTTTCGGACGCCGCAACGCGGTCCCCGGCGAACTCCTCGTCCGGGTACGGATCGACAAGGTGATCGCCGAAGGCGGCGTCTCGGACTGACGCGGGCCGCGGGCGGCACGCTCCCCGCGGCCCCGGACACCGGAGGGAGTCAGCCGACGGTGTCCAGGAGCCGTGCGGTGTGCATCCGGCCGGCGTACTCGACCAGGCGGATGAGGACTTCCTTGCCGGAGTCGCGGTCCCGGGCGTCGCACAGCACCACGGGCGTGCCCCGGTCCAGGTCGAGCGCGCGGGAGACGTCGGCGGCGCCGTACGTACGCGCGCCCGTGAAGCAGTTCACGGCGACGACGAACGGGATCTTCCGGTGCTCGAAGTAGTCGACCGCCGGGAAGCAGTCCTCCAGGCGCCGGGTGTCGGCCAGGACGACGGCGCCGAGGGCGCCCTGGGACAGTTCGTCCCAGAGGAACCAGAACCGGTCCTGGCCCGGCGTCCCGAAGAGGTACAGGGAGAGCCCGGAGCGGATGGTGATGCGGCCGAAGTCCATGGCCACGGTCGTGGTCGACTTCTGGTCGACGCCCCCGGTGTCGTCGACGGCCTGCCCGGCGCGGCTGAGCCGCTCCTCGGTGCGCAGCGGACGTATCTCGCTGACCGCGCCGACGAGGGTCGTCTTGCCCACGCCGAAGCCGCCGGCGACCAGGATCTTCAGGGCGAGGGCGCTGTCCGCCGCCTCGCCCGCGCCGCTGCTCTCAGAGCGCTCGTAGGCCATCGATTACTTCCCTCAGGATTCTTTCGTCGGGGAGCTGAGCGGGCGGCACGGGTCTGCTGACGCGTACGAAGCCCGATTCGAGGAGGTCGCCGAGGAGGACCCGGACGACGCCCACGGGGAGGTCGGCGTCGGCGGCGAGTTCGGCCACCGACTGGGTCTCGGCCCGGCACAGGGCGAGCAGGGACCGGTGTTCGGGCCCGAGCAGGGCCTCGTCCCCCGGTCCCGGCGGGTCGTCGTCGACGACGACGAGGGCGATGAGGTCGAACCGCACGTTGCTGGGCCCGGGCTTGGTGCGGCCGCCGGTCATCGCGTAGGGGCGGACGAGCGGTCCGGCCTCGGCGTCGTACCAGTGGCTGCCCGGTGCGGACGGGCCGTCGCGGGTGCTGTCGTCGGTCATCGGTGTCTCCGGTTCAGCCCGCGGCCGGGGGTGTCACCGTGAGCCGCGGAGGGGTGTGCAGGTGCTCGCCGACGCGTTTCACGAGGCGGGCCATCTCGTACGCGATGAGGCCGATGTCGGCGCTGGCGGCGCTGAGCACGGCGAGGCACGAGCCGTCGCCCGCCGCGGCGACGAAGAGGAAGCCGTCGTCCATCTCGACCATCGTCTGGCGCACCCCGCCCGTGTGGAACTGGCGTCCGGCGCCCTTGGCGAGGCTGTGGAAGCCGGAGGCGATGGCGGCCAGGTGCTCGGCGTCCTCGCGGCTGAGGCCGCTGGAGGAGCCGACGGCGAGTCCGTCGTTGGAGAGCACCACGGTGTGGCGGACCTCGCGGACCCGCATGACGAGGTCGTCGAGGAGCCAGTCGAGCTCGCCGGACCGGTGGTGGGAGATCCTCTCGTGGTCGATCATGCGTCGTCTCCTTCGGTGCGGGGGTCGTCGTGGGGGGCCTTGCCGTGGCCGAGGCGGTGAACGGTGCCGAGGTCCGCGCGCGGGGCCGCTTCCGGGGGCCGGCCCGGAGAGGGGCTCACCGAGGGACCCGGGTACGCGTGCGGGGACGGGGCCTGCGGTGCGCCGGTCCGGGAGCCCTGCGGCGTCCGGGGGTCCGTACCGCTCCGGGTCCCCGTTCCGGGTCCGGCGATCGGCAGGCGGTCGCCGGTCGGCACCGGGCCGTCGGCCGTACCGGTGCCGGAGTCCCCGCCGAAACCGGAGCCGAGGGGGCGGCGGATTCCGGGGGCGGCTCCGCCTCCGCGCTGCCAGCCGTCCCGGTAGGCGGTCATCCGGTCCCTGACCTGTTCGGGGGTGCGGGTGTCCGCGCCGGCGGCGGTCGGCACGAAGACGGGTTCGGGCGCGGGCGCCTCGCGCAGCTGGGGTACGAGACTCGCCTGCCGTACGCGACGGGGCAGTTCGGCCTCGTCTTCGTCGGGTCCGGGGGCGGCCGGAACGCTGGGCTTCCGCTCCCCGGCCGGTGCCGGTACGACGGGGCCGCGGCGGCGCAGTTCGGTGACTCCGGCGGGCGCGGGTCCGGCGTCCTGTCCCGCGGCGAGCGCGGGGACGGCGGTCGGTCCGGGCAGTGGCTGCGGGCGGGGGGTGGGCGCGACCGGGGGTGTGGCGGGCGGCTTCGGGCCGGAGGGCTGCGGGGTGCCGTGAGGCCGTGCGGCAGGCGGAGAGGGCGGGGTGCCACGGCCCGGGGCGGCCACGGGGCCGGCGGACGGTCCGGTGGGTCCGGCGGGACGGAGCGGAGTCCCACCGGTGCGGTCGATCGTCCCGCCGCTGCGGTCGGGGGTTCCGCCTCCTCCGTCGGGGGTTCCGGCGCCACCGCGGGGGGTTCCGGCGGCGCGGACCGGGCCGCCAGGGGTTCCCGGGGCGGCACCGGGCGGGGTGCGGGGCGCGGGCGGGCGGGCGAAGCGGCGGGCCTCGGCGCGCTGGGCCTCCTCGCGTTCCCTCGCGGCGCGTGCCTCGTCCGTACGCGGGTCGGCTCCTGTTCGGCCGGGCGCGGCGGTCGCGGGGGAACGGGGGGCCGCGGGGTGCGGGGCCGCGTGGGCGCCTCCCTTGCGGGGGCCCTCGGGGCCCGCGCCGGTCACCGGTGTGCCGCGTCCCGCCGGCAGCTGCCCCTGGAGCAGGTCGGTGGGGAGGAGGACGACGGCCGTGGTGCCGCCGTACGGAGAGGTCCGCAGGTGGACCTTGATGTCGTGGCGGGCGGAGAGCCGGCTGACCACGAAGAGGCCGAGGCGGTCGCTGTCGAAGAGGTCGAGCGCCTCGGACTGGGCGATGCGCTGGTTGGCCTCGGTGAGGGTCTCCGTGCCCATGCCGAGGCCGCGGTCCTCGATCTCCAGGGCGTAGCCGTTCCCGACGGGTTCGCCGCTGACGCGCACCTTGGTGTGGGGCGGGGAGAACTGGGCGGCGTTCTCGATCAGTTCGGCGAGGAGGTGCGTGAGGTCGGCGACGGCTCCGCCGACGACGGCCGTCTCGGGCAGCCGCCGTACCTCCACGCGCGCGTAGTCCTCGATCTCGGAGACGGCGGCCCGGACGACGTTGGTGAGGGCGACCGGCATGCGCCAGGCACGGCCGGGTGCGGCACCGCTGAGGATGATCAGGCTTTCGGCGTGGCGCCGCATGCGGGTGGTGAGGTGGTCGAGCCGGAAGAGGTCGCCGAGCTCGTTGGGGTCGTCGGCGCGCCGCTCCATGCTGTCGAGCAGGTTGAGCTGGCGGTGGACGAGGACCTGGCTGCGGCGGGCGAGGTTGACGAACACCCCGGAGATGCCGCTGGCGAGTTCGGCGCGTTCGACGGCGGCCGAGAGCGCGGCACGGTGGACGGTGGTGAGGGCCTCGCCGACCTGGCCGATCTCGTCCTGGGAGACGGGGCCTTGGGGAGTCTCGGCCACCACGTCGATCTCCTCGCCCGCGCGCAGGCGCCGCATGGCGGCGGGGAGTTTGCGGCGGGCGATACCCAGCGCGGTGTTGCGCAGGCTCACCAGCTCGACGACGAGTCCCCGGCCGATCCGGACGGAGATGACCAGGGACGCGGCGACCGCGGCGAGGCCGAGGACGACGGCCGCTCCGCCGGCGCCGAGGAATCCGACGGCGAAGGGATCGGTGCGGTCGGCCGCCGCGGTGTGGGCGTCGCCCTCGATCTCGGCGAGGCCACCGCGGACGGCGCTGAGGGTGTCGTCCCAGTCGTCGGAGGTGACCGCCTGGGCCGCGGGACGGCCGGGGGTCGCGGCGCGGATCCGGTCCTCGGCCCGGGTGAGCCGGGAGTGGTCCCCTCCGGCAGCCAGGTCGTTCCACGCGGCGCGTGCCGCGGGGGGCAGGTCGGCGGTGGCCGTCGCGGCGAGGGTGCGCCGGGTCTCGACGGCGCCGGAGAAGGCACGGAGCCGTTCGGCGGTGAGGTGGCCGGTCAGATGGGCGGAGGTGAGGAGGGCGTCCTCGCGGGAGAGCATCTCGGCGGAGCGGCCGAATTCCAGGAGTACGCGCGCGTCGGAGCCCTGCCCGGCGTCCTGGACCCCGGTGAGGGCGCCGCCGACGGCGAAGGCGGCGGAGACCGTGGCGGTGTACTCCTCGTAGACCTGGTCCCAGTCGGCCCGTCCGTCGACGGCGGCGGTGCGGAGCTTGGCGAGGCCGTCGACCTTGCCGACGAAGGCGCCGACGCGGGCGGCGACCTCGTGGGGCAGGTCCCCGGTGTCCCCGACGGTGTGGGTGGCGTCGAGGCGAAGCCGGCCCACGGCCGCGTCCGTGCGGCGGATCCGGTCCCTGAGCTCGGCCGCCCGGCCGGCACCGGGGGCGGCGACCTGTCGTACGGCGGCGCGCCGTTCGTCCTGGAGGGCGGTGAGAGAGGCCGTCACGGGTTCGCGGATCTCGGCGTCGATGCGCTGGAGGCGGCGGAGGGCGGCGACGTCCTGGGCGGTGGTGACGGTGGCGAATCCCCAGAGGGCGAGGAGCGAGACGACCGGGACCATGAGGATCGAGACGATCTTGGCGCGGACCGTGCGGGGGCGCAGACCGTGGAGCGGTGGCGCGGAGGGGGCCGGGAGCGGTGTCCCGGCAGGCGGGCGGACGGGCGCGGGACGGCCGTCGGGGCCCGGTTCGTCGGCGGGCGGCCCGGCGTGTGCGCGCCGCCCGCGTGCGGCCGTCGGAGGCGGTGTCGCCTCGGCGCCCTTGGTCTTGCGCGGAGTTCGCATGGCCTCCTCGTTCCGGCTGGGTCGTGCTCTGGTGCGGTGGGTCGTGGGTGCGGGGCTGCGGCGGCACGGACGCGGGCGGGTGCCGACGGTGGGTTCAGGGGCTGGGGGTGCGCGCCGGTTCGGCGGTGCGGAACCCGGGGGGTGCGACGTCGACTGCGCGCTCGTCGGGTTCGGTGAGCCGGCCGGCGGACGCGTACGCCGCCCGTTCCCTGGCCGTCGGCGAGAGGGCGACGAAGGCGGAGGTGATGAAGAGGTAGGAGCCGAGGCCGACCGCGAACGGGAAGATGAACTGCATGACCGTGGCGCCGGGGAGGGGCGCGGCCGACGGGATCACCTCCACCCGCACCGCGAACATGCCGGTGTAGTGCATGCTGGTGACGGCCGCGCCCATCACCAGGGAGGCGACGGCGACCGCGGCCGGCGAGTGGATGTTGAGGGCCGCCCAGAGCGCTGCGGTGGCCGCGACGACCGCGATGAGCACCGACAGCCCGACGAGGACCGGGTCGAAGGTGAGGCGTCCGTGGAGCCGGAGGGCGGCCATGCCCAGGTAGTGCATGCTCGCCACGCCGACGCCCGTGGTGAGTCCGCCGATCAGGAGCGAGCGCACGCGGTCCCGTCCGTGACCGACGACGAAGATCCCGACGCCGACGACGGCCATCGCGACCACGAGGCTGAGAAGGGTGAGGGGGACGTCGAAGCGGATGTCGGTGCCGGAGACGCCGAAGCCGACCATCGCGACGAAGTGCATCGTCCAGATTCCGGTGCCGATCGCGGAGGCGGCGGTGAGCAGCCAGTTGCGCCGTGATCGGCCGGTGGCGTCGAGTGCCCGGACGGTACAGCGCAGTCCGAGTGCGGCGCCGGTGCAGGCCATCGCGTACGACAGCACGGGTGTCAGCCAGCCGAAGGTGGCGTGGTCCAGGTGTCCCATGGCTCAGGGACGCTAGGCGCACTGGGGGCGCACCAGGGGCGCATTTCGAAAGCTGACGGAATATGACAGAGAGATGATTCCGAACGATCGCGCCGGGTTCGAACGAGCTCGCAGAAGCTTCACCCCTCCGCGTGCGGAATCATGAGCACATGAACGATGACCCCACACGCGTACGAGAGTTCTTCGGCGCCCGCGCGGCCGACTGGGACCGCAGGTTCCCCGACGACGGGCCCGCGTACGCGGCCGCCGTCCGCGAGATCGGCCTGCGCCCCGGGGACGCCGTGCTCGACGCCGGCTGCGGGACCGGCCGCGCGCTCCCGCCGCTCCGCGACGCCGTCGGCCCCACCGGCACCGTCCTGGGAGTCGACCTCACCCCCGAGATGCTCGACGAGGCCGTCAGGGCCGGACGGGGCCGTGCCGACGGCACCGCGACGCTGCTGCTCGCCGACGTCGGCCGACTCCCGGTGGGCGACGGCGCTCTCGACGCCGTCTTCGGGGCGGGGCTCGTCTCCCACCTGGCAGACCCGGTCGCCGACCTGGGCGAACTCGCCCGCGTGGTGCGTCCCGGCGGCCGGCTGGCCCTCTTCCACCCGATCGGCCGAGCGGCTCTCGCCGCCCGTCACGGCCGTGCGATCACACCGGACGACCTGCGGGCCGAGCCCCGCCTGCGCCCGGTGCTCGCCGAGGCCGGCTGGCGGCTCGTCCGCTACGTCGACGAGGACACGCGCTACCTCGCCATGGCCGTCCGCGAGGGCTGAGCGACCGGCGGGCCGCACCCTCGCGCGACGTCGCCCCCCCCCCACCACCGGGCCGCCCGGCGACACGCCCGACGGGATCGATCGTCCGAGCGGTCGGGCGGGAGATCGCGGGAACGCCCCCCGCGCCGACCGGATGTGGCAGAGTCGAGACGGGTCGCGGTCCGACTCCGCGGGACTCGGCACGTCCGTTGGAGGGCCGTGTCGGGGCGAGGGAGCGGTGCGTGGCACGGGTGGTGGACGGTCGTTTCGAGCTGGTGGCCCGGCTCGGCGGCGGCGGGATGGGGACCGTGTGGCGGGCCCGGGACCTGGTACTCCACCGTGAGGTGGCCGTCAAGGAAGTGCGTCCGCCCGACCCTGCTCTGGCCGAGTACGACCCCGAGGGCGCGCGGGAGCTGCGCGTGCGGGTGCTGCGGGAGGCACAGGCCCTCGCGCGCGTGGCGCACCCCCAGGTGGTGACCATCCATCACATCGTGGACGAGGGCGAGGGGACGTACCCCTGGCTCGTCATGGAGCTGGTCGCGGGCGGCTCGCTCCAGGACCGGCTCGACCGGGGCACCCTCACGCCGCGCGAGGCGGCCACGCTGGGGCGGGGCATCCTGGCGGGGCTGCGCGCCGTCCACGCCATGGGCGTCCAGCACCGGGACGTCAAGCCCGCGAACGTCCTGCTGCGACCCGACGGCGTCCCCGTCCTCACCGACTTCGGCATCGCGGCCGTCCACGGGGCCACGGCCCTCACCGCCGCCGGCTCGATCATCGGCACGCCCGACTACATGGCGCCCGAGCGCGTCTCCGGCGAGGAGGGCGGGCCCGCCGCCGACCTGTGGTCCCTCGCGATGACCCTGTACGTCGCCGTCGAGGGCCGCCACCCACTCCGGCGCGCGAACACCCTGGCCACCCTCGCCGCCGTACTCGGCGAGGACGTCCCCCCGCCCCGGCGGGCCGGTCCGCTCGCCCAGGTCCTCACGGAGGTGCTCGTACGGGACCCGGCGGCGCGTCCGGACGGCGAGACACTGGACCGGATGCTCGCCGCGGCGGAGTCACCCGCGGACGCACCGGTCACGGCACCCGCGTCGGCGCACTCGGCCCGGGGCGGCGCAGGACCCGGGGCCGCACCCCGGCCCACCCCCGACACCGGCACGGACCCGGCGGCCGACCCGACGACGGGCACCACGTCGTACCGCCTCGCGCCCCCCGCGGAGCCGCCGCGGACACCGGCCCGGCCGCGGCGAACCCCTGCCGGGGCGCCGAGCCCGCCCTGGAAGCGTCCCGGCGCGCTGTACGCCGACGGCGCCGTCGCCCTGGCGCTCAGCGGTGTGCTCGTCTGGAACCTCGTCCACGACGGGTCCGGCGACGACGGCACGACCGACAAGACCGGCGGCCGGACACCGTCGGCGTCCGCCCCGCCGACTGGGGCGACGGGCACTCCCACCACCGGCGGCACGTCCGGCATCACGATCGGGATCAAGACCGACCAACCGGGCATCGGGATGAAGAACACGGACGGCACGTACGCGGGGCTGGACGTGGACGTGGCCACCTACGTGGCCCGCGCCCTCGGGCACGACCCCGCGGACGTCACCTGGAAGCAGGCACCGAGCTCGCTCCGCGAGTCCCTGCTCAGGAACGGCGACGTCGACCTGGTCGTGGCCACGTACACGATCAACGACAGACGGAGGCAGGAAGTCGACTTCGCCGGGCCGTACCTCGTGGCCCACCGGGACGTGCTGCTGACCGCCGGAAACACCTCCGTCACGCGACCGTCGGACCTCAACGGCCGACGGGTCTGCACGGTGACCGGCTCCACCTCGGAGCTCAACGTCCGGACGGTGATCGCCCCTCAGGCGGAGCTGACGACCTACGACACCTACGGCCGCTGCGTGGACGCCCTCGACGCGGGCGCCGTGGACGCGGTGACCTCCGACGACGCGCTGCTCGCCGGCTACGCGGCGCAGGACGGCTTCGAGGACCGGTTCAAGCTCGCAGGGTTCCGGCTCACCGAGGAGAAGTACGGGGTCGGCCTGCGCAAGGGAAGCCCGCTGACCGCCAAGGTCACGGCCGCTCTGGACCGGATGGTCTCCGACGGCTCCTGGGCCGCGGCCGTGCGGAAGAACCTGCCGCTCCTGCGGACGGACACACCGCCCGATCCCCGATGACCCCCGGGCGGCGGGAACCGGCCGCCACTCGGAGATCCTCGACTCCAACGCGCCCTTCTGTCACGGCACTTCACTGTCTACCGTGGAGATGCCGGGCAGTCGTGCCCGGGAGAGGCGGCGGGCCGTGGCACGAGTACCGGAAAGACTGCGCAGACTCCTCCCCTCCGCGCGGCGGGCGCCCGCGGCCGCCGCTCCGGCGCCACCGCGCGCGAGGCAGGGACACAACCTCTTCGAGGCCGCCGCCGCGTACGTGGCCGCGTGCGCCGAGGACGACCCCGCACGGGCGGAGGAGGCGGCCAGCCGGGTCTCCCCCGGCATGCTCGCCTTCGGGGTGAACGAGCTCGCCTGCCGGGCCCTCCTCACCCTCGCGCGGGAACGGAACGAGTCGCCGAGCGTCGTGGCACGGTCCCTGCTCGGCCTGAGGAGCGAGGCGCCGCAGCGTCCCGTGGGCGACGGCTGACCGGGCGGGACGCGGCGGGGCGGGCTCCGGGCGTTGCGCGAGGACCGGACGCGGGTTCCCCGGCGGAGCCCCTCGACGCGCGGGTTACTCACTGGTTAAGGTGCGCCGACGACCGGATGGGGAGGCTGCCGTGGCTGGGACGGACCCGATCGCCGAGGCCGAGGCCGACGGCGACGCAGACGCGCTGTTCGTGCTGACGGCGGCGCTGCTGACGCCCGCCCGCTTCCCGAGCGTGCTCGGCGACGACTACCCGGCGGCCTGTGCCGCGCTGGGGCTCCAGCCGTACGCGGAGGGGTACGGGCTCGTCTTCGGTCAGGACGGGCTCGGGGCGCGGTGGACGGTCGTCGTGGACGACGTGTCGCTGGTCGCCGTCGCCATCTCGTCGTGGGACTGCGGCATGGCGTACGACCTCTCCCCCGACGAGCGGTCGGTGGTGGCCGGCCTGCCGGGCTGGCCGCTCCCCGTGGCCACGCGCGCGCCGGGGGTCCCGGAGCCGCACGACCCGCAGCCGCAGGCGGGCGACCCGGCCCCGCTGACCCCGCCCTCCGGCGCCGAGTGGGGGCCGGCCCAGCGCCGGCTGGGCGCGGACGAGGTCGGGCTCCAGTGGGCCGCCTGGCGCTCCCGGGCGGACGACGGCGCCGGCACCGCCGTCCCGACTCCCGCGCCCGCGTCCCCGGCTGCCGACGCGGCTCCGGCCGCCCCGGCCCCCGGCCCGTACAGCGGGGTCAGGCGTGCCCTGGAAGAGCTCCGCGGATACGTGGAGGAGCCGCCGCCGGTAGGGCGGGTCCGTTCCGTCGTGGGCCCCGAGGGCGGTCCCCGCACCCTGCGCGCGGACGGCCCCGGCTGGTCGCTGGTGGCCCGGACCGACGACATGGCCTTCGTCCTGCTCGACGAGCTGCCGCGCGAGGTGCTGCCGGTGACCCGGGGCCCGAAGCTGCCGGCCCTGCTCGAAGCGCTCGACGCGATGGCCGTGCGCCCGTCCTGACTACGCGCGGCCCCGCCCGCTCCGTCAGGTCAGGGCGTGTCCGTACGCGGCAGCCAGTCCGTCGAGCTCCGGATCGCCGAAGGCGGAGCGCAGCGCGCCGAAGGCGACGACCTTGTCCTGGCCGAACCGGGCGATGGATGTGGCGTAGGTCTCCGGGGAGACGAACCGCGGCGGCGTCGACTTGCTGTGGAACGCGTCCGCGTACATCACCAGGCGCTCCTCGGGCGTCACCGCCACGTAGTCGGCCGGGGGCAGCGGCAGCCCCTGCGTGACGATGTCCTCCTTGGTCAGCCCGACGCCGGTGTGGCAGGAGCAGAACCGGCACAGGGCCTCCGGCAGGCCCTCGGCCGCGAGGATCTCGTGGCCGAGCACCCCGTGGAGCAGGTAGCTGCGGTCGTCCCGCCGCCCCTCGGCGTCGAACAGGCGGTAGACCCCGATGTCGTGCAGGAGGCACCCGGCGCGGACCAGCTCCGGGTCGACGCCGAGGTCCGCGGTCGCCATGAGGCGCTCGGCGATTCGCCACACGATCTCGCAATGGGTGAAGACGCGCTCGAACACCTCCTCGTGGGGCGCGTGCTTCAGGTGCAGGGCGCGGATGTCGTCCGTCGTCGGAATGTCCATCCGCGCAGCGTAGCGAGGACGGACGCGGGGAGTCCGCGAGCCGTCGCCCATGGTCCGTGGTCCGCCGTACGTGGTCGGGCCTGAGAGACCTGTCGGCCGAGCTCCGTGGTCCCGTCACACCGGGCGGCGTGCGGAGATGTGGTGTCGAACCATGGGCCTCGGGTGGGGGTGCACCGGACGATGTGGGGCCTCATCCCATTCCGCCGTCCACCGGAGGTCCACCATGCGCCTGTTCCCAGGCGTCTCCCTCGTCGCCGCGCTGCTGACCGGAGTCACCGTCCTCGCCCCGGCGAGCTCGGCGGGGGCCCAGGAGGCCGATGCCGCGCACTGCGCGCGCGAGGACCGGCTCCATGTGCCCGGCGCCGCGTTCCAGCGCTCGGCATGCCTCGCGGATCTGACGACGGCCGGGCTCGCCGGTACGCCGTACACCGACATGGCCGACCAGGCCGGTCTCGCCGCACAGGGGACCCGCAATCCCTCCGGTGTGCCGGGCGTGCAGATCGACGGGTACTTCCCCGACGACTCGCGGCTGAACACCACCCACGGCTGGTCGCACGACGCGCAGTTCGTCATCCGGCTGCCCGACCACTGGAACGGCGGCCTCGTCGTGACCGGCGCCCCGGGCACGCGCCGCCAGTACTCGACGGACGCGCTGATCTCCGACCAGGTCCTGGCCGAGGGCTTCGCCTACGCGGCGACCGACAAGGGCAACACCGGTCCGAACTTCTTCACCGACGGCCGGGCCCCGGGCGACGCGGTCGCCGAGTGGAACCGGCGGGTGACCGAACTGACGCGGGCGGCCAAGAAGGCCGTGCGGCAGCGGTACGGGAAGGCTCCGGAGCACACCTACATGACCGGCATCTCCAACGCCGGCTACCTGACCCGCTGGCAGCTGGAGAACCGGCCCGAGCTGTACGACGGCGGCGTCGACTGGGAGGGCGTGCTGTGGACGACGCGCGGGCCCAACCTGCTGACCAGCCTGCCGGTCACGGTGGCCCGCCAGTTCGGCCGGGCCTCGGACGACGACCTGATCGCGGCCGGGTTCGCGCCCGGCTCCCGCTTCCTGTGGCCGTACCACGAGAAGGCGTACTGGGGTCTGACGCAGAAGATGTTCCGGGCCGAGTTCGACCCCTCGTACGACCCCGCCTGCCCGGGCGCCACCGCCGGCGGCACCGTGGAGCAGATCCTGGCGCCGTGCGCCTCGGACGCCTCGTACGACTACGCGTCCCGGCCGGCGGCCGTGCACCGGGCGGTCGCGAAGGTCGCGCTCACCGGCCGGATCGGCAAACCGCTCCTCACCCTCCACGGGGACCTCGACACCCTGCTGCCGATCGCGACGGACTCCGACGTGTACGCGGGGATGATCGACGGACGCGGGCGGGGCGCCCTGCACCGGTACTACACGGTCCAGGGCGGGACGCACACCGACGGCCTGTACGACACCTACCCGGACCGGCTGCGGCCGATCCTGCCCTGCTACCGCTCGGCGTTCGACGCGCTGACGCGCTGGGTCGAGGAGGGGACCGCTCCTCCGGCGGACCGGACGATCGCGCGTCCGGCCGGTGGCGACCTGGTCAACTCCTGCGGCCTGGAGGGCTGAGGTAGGGCTTCGGGCCGGGGGCTCGGCGTCGGCGGGGCTCGGCGTCGGCTCGGCTAGGCGTCGGCGTCGGCTCGGCGTCAGCGTCGGCTCGGCGTCGGCGTCGGCGTCGGCGTCGGGATCGACTCGGCGTCGGCCAGGAGAAGGTGCCGGCCCGTCGTCGAGGGCGGCGGCCGGGACCCGCCCCCGGGCCCGGGGTCCTCCCGCGCCCCCTACGCCCGCGAACCTACGCGGCGGACTCGGCGCGCAGCGGGGCGCCCACGTCGTGCAGATGACCGAGGGCCTGGCGGTAGGAGTCCACGAATCCGGTCTCCGTGTACGGCACGCCCAGCGCGGCGCAGTGGGCGCGGACGGCGGGCTGGGCGAGTCGGAGGTGGGGGCGCGGCATGCTCGGGAAGAGGTGGTGCTCGATCTGGTAGTTGAGGCCGCCGAGGAACCAGTCGGTCAGGGCGCCGCCGCGGATGTTGCGCGAGGTGAGCACCTGGCGGCGCAGGTGGCCCCAGCTGTCGCCGTCCTCGTGCTCGTCCGGACGGTCCATGCCCTTGTGGTTGGGGGCGAAGGCCATGCCGAGGTGCACGCCGAGCAGCATCTGGTGGACGAGCGCGAAGAGCAGCGCCTGCGCGGGGGTGAGGAGGGCGAGGAGCAGGGCGGCGTATCCCGCGAAGTGGGCGAGGAGCAGGCCGCCCTCCACGAGCCGGTCACGACGGGTGCGGCAGGGGCCGTCCTTCGCGAGGAGCGCTCGCACGCCGTAGATCTTGAGGGCGATGCCCTCCAGCGTCGTCAGCGGGAAGAACAGCCAAGCCTGGTGGCGGGTGAGGAAGCCACGCAGTCCCCTGCGGCCCGTCGTCTGGTGCTCGGCGAAGACGAGGATGTCCGCCACGACGTCCGGGTCCTTGTCGAGGTGGTTGGGGTGGGCGTGGTGGCGGTTGTGCTTGTCGTTCCACCACTCCCTGCTCATGCCGAGGAGGAGGTTGGCGTGCACGAGCTGGATCATCCTGCTCGCCCTGCGGTCCGCGGTGATTTGGGAGTGACCCGCGTCGTGGCCGACGAACGCGGCGCGGGCGGACAGCAGGGCGAGGGGGAGGGCGAGGAGGAGCGCCCACCAGGAGGGACCGATCAGGGCGAGGCCGGCCACGACGGCGGCGATGCCGAGGAGGTTGACGGTGATGCCCCGGGCGTACCAGCCGAGGCGGTGTTCGAGGAGACCCTGCTCCCTGATCGTGCGCAGCAGCGGTGTGAACTCGCCGGCTCCCTTGCCGCGGCCGGGCTTCGCCGCGGTGACCGTGGGGAGCGCCGTGGCCGGCGCGGCGGCCTGGGGCAGGACGGTGGCCTGGGACATGCGGGGGCTCCGTTTTCTGTCGGTCGATAGGAGGGTCGTACGGGGTGGGCGGGGCGGGCGGCGCGGCGGAGTCGCAGAGACAGGGCGGTGGGATCCGGTGCTCGACCGGTCGTCGGCGCCCACCGAAAACGTACGGATCCGTGATCGTCCCGGGCCATGGCGTCACCACCCGTCCCCGGCAGGGGCTGGCCCGGGGTGGGGGGGGGGGGGGGGGGGGGGGGGGGGGGGGGGGCGGGGGGGGGGGGGAGGGGGGGGGGGGGGGGGGGGGGGGGGGGGGGGGGGGGGGGTGGGGAGGGGGGGATGCCT